>JALHSW010000336.1 GCA_022865365.1 Acidimicrobiia bacterium
CCGACGCTCTCACCCGAGAGGTCGTGGTCCCAGTTCCAGCGCGATGAGTGGAACACCGTGCCCGCGAACGCGTCGAGGCCGTCGATGTCGGGCCACGCGAGGTCGTTGAACATGCCGACCGCGCTGACGACGACATCGGCATTCACGGTGTCGCCGGACTCCAGCTCGAGCATCCAGCTCGCCTCGGACTCGTTCCAGGTGGCGCGTTGCACTGCGTCGTCGAAGCGGCAGTGCGGGAGCACTCCGTACTTTTCGGCGATGTCCTCCAGGTAGGCGAGGATCGCGGGCTGGGGCGCGTACGGGCGCGGCCAGTCACGCTTGATCTCGAACGAGAACGAGTACAGGTGCGTTGGCACGTCACAGGCACAGCCCGGATACCGGTTGAGGTTCCAGGTTCCGCCGACGGCGCCCGTCTTCTCGAGCAGGACGAAGTCGTCGAAGCCTGCCTCCCGCAGCTTCACCGCCATGCAGATGCCGCCGGGGCCCGCGCCGATGATCGCGATCCGCAGATCCCGGGCCCGGTTCTTCGATGCGTTCATGCTGGAACCTCCGGACCGTGCCGCCGCGACTGTGCATGTAGTAGTGCAGCCTGCACATGATTGTCACACTGAACGCCAGGGAAGGAGCCGGCATGGGTCGACTGGAAGGACGCGTGGCGCTGATCAGTGGTGCGGCCCGCGGCATGGGGCAGGCCGAGGCGCGGCTGTTCGCGGCTGAGGGCGCACGGATCGTAGTCTGCGATGTGGTCGACGCCGAGGGCGAAGCTGTCGCCGACCAGATCGGTCCCCGCGCGCACTACCAGCACCTCGACGTGACGAGCGAGGCCGACTGGACCGCGGCTGTCGCCGCCACGACGAGCGCGTTCGGCAAGGTCGACGTGCTGGTGAACAACGCCGGCATCGCCGAGGGAGCACCCCTCGTCGAGATGACCCTCGAGAGCTACCGCCGCGTGACCGAGGTGAACCAGACCGGCGTGTTCCTCGGCATGAAGGCCGTCATCGGGCCCATGACCGACGCCGGAGGCGGGTCGATCGTCAACATCTCCTCCATCGACGGGCTCGTCGGGATGAACAACGTCATGTCCTACGTCGCGGCCAAGTGGGCCGTGCGCGGGATGACCAAAGCAGCAGCCATCGAGGTCGCACCACGCAACATCCGCGTCAACTCGATCCACCCCGGCTTCATCCACACGTCGCTCGGCGCGGGCGAGCTCGATCCCTCCGACATCCATGCCCTGCTCGACACCTACACGGCGCGGATGGCGCCGATGCGCCGCGCCGGCGAGCCCGAGGAGATCGCGAAGCTCGCGCTCTTCCTCGCGTCCGACGACAGCTCCTACTCGACCGGCTCCGAGTTCGTCGCAGACGGTGGCCTCACCGCCGGCTACCCCGCACCCGGATCCCCCTGGTAGACCCGACCGACCTGCTTCGCCTCGGACGGCGCCCCAACCTCCGGTCAATTGGCTCCGGGCGGGTCCTCACCGTCACGCTGCACGAGCTCGATGCTGTAGCCGTCGGGATCGAGGATGAACGCCACCGTCACCGGCCAGCGGTCGAGACGCTCCGGTTCCATGGTCGACTCGAAGCCCGCGTCGACGGCGCGCTGATGCACACCGATGCAGTCGTCGACGATCATGTAGACCTTCCACAGGGCATCGCCGTGGTCGATCGGGCCGGTCCGGTCGAGGTGCTGCGCGAGTTGCAGCCGCCCACCACCCTTGTCGGCCGCGAGCACCACCTCGTTGACGTTCTCGATCTGGGTGCGGGTCTGCACCTTCAGACCGACGATGTCCTCGTAGAAGCGCTCCGACCGCTCGAGGTCGGTCACGTTGATGCAGTACTGCCCCACCTTGGTGGCCATGCGTCTTCTCCTTCAGG
Organism: Acidimicrobiia bacterium; assembly: GCA_022865365.1. Lineage (GTDB taxonomy): Bacteria > Actinomycetota > Acidimicrobiia > IMCC26256 > PALSA-555 > JALHSW01. Next base: position 1,878 of record JALHSW010000336.1, read on the forward strand.
TTGGTCTGAGTCTCTTCGTCAGGTAGTTGGCAGCGCGAGTGTGACCGTGCCGGTCGCGTGGTCGCCGAGCTCGTTCGCGGCGCGCACCGCCACCTCGATGATGCGCTCGTCACCTTCGAGGTGCTCACCCGCGACCCGCCCGGTGAACCGTAGGGCGTACCCGGGCACCGCGGGACCACCGAGACGGATGGCGATGCTCCGCAGCATCGCCTCGGGTCCCGCCCAGTCGGTGATGTAGCGCGCGACGTACCCGTTCGTGGTGAGGATGTTCATGAAGATGTCGGGCGCACCCTGCACCTGGGCATAGTCACGGTCGTGGTGCACCGGCATGAAGTCGCGCGACGCGATCGCGCCCGCGACGACGACGGTCGGGGTGACGTCGAGCTCGAAGGACGGGAGCGCTTCACCGGTCGGAGGCGCGGGTTGCGGCTTCGGTGTCTTGGCGCTCGACGAGCGCTCGCCGCTGGTTCCGGGTGCGAACTTGAAGATCCGGAAGCGCTGACGGCCGACCACCTCGCCCTGCGCGTCGGCATAGGTGTTGATCCACGTCACGAAGTACCCCTGGCCGAGCGCGGTGCCCTTGCGATCCGAGATCGACTCCAGGGCAGCCGACGTCTCGAGCCGGTCGCCCAGGCGCAGGTACCGCACGAACTCGATCTCGGAGTTGGTGGCGAGCGTCCCGGTGAAGCCGGCATCGGCGAGGATCGCGATCGGGCTCTCCCCGGTGACCCCGACGGGAGCCCCGCCCCGCTCGGCGATCCCCTCGATCAGCGGCCGCGCCATGGTCCAGGTCTGGAGCATCGCGGGGGGCGCGACGATCCCACCGAAGCGCGTGGTCGCGGCGAACGCCTCGTCGAGGTACACCGGGTTGCGATCGTCGAGCGCATCCACCCAGTGGCGGATCATGGGCAGGTTCACCGCGTCGGGTGCGAGCGACGGCCCCGACGAGCTCATCGGCCTCCCGATCCATGCCTCGACGCGCTCCCGGAGCGGGTCCGATCCTTCGCCGTTCATCCGGCGTTCCTGGTCATGGCGTTCCCGGTCATGGCGTTCGCGGTCACGGCGGTCACGAATGTACGCTGCCGCCGTGGTCACCACGGCGCCGGAGCTCCTGTACAACCCGTATTCGTTCGCCGTCCATGACGACCCCTACGACACGTATCGCCGCCTGCGCGACGAGGCACCCGCCTACTGGAACCCCGAGCTGCGCTTCTGGGCGCTGAGCCGCTTCGGCGACGTCCTCGAAGGGTTCCGCGACTTCGAGACGTTCTCCTCCGCCGGCGGGATCGC
>JALHSW010000337.1 GCA_022865365.1 Acidimicrobiia bacterium
ACGGGGTACCCGATGCGATCCGATGCTGCGACCGCGGCGTCCACGGTCACGACCGCCTCACCCCGGGACACCGGGATGTCGTAGCGCGCGAACAGCTGCTTTCCCTGATACTCGTACAGATCCAAATTCTTCCTGCTCCCGCTCTTGGGCCGGTTGGGCTGACCGCTTCGTGGTCCTGACGCGTCGCCTCAGCCCGTCACCGACGACTCCCGTTCGTCGAGGGCGGACTCGAGCCAGCCGGTGACTTCGGCGAGGGGCGCGCCGGGCGTGAAGATGCGCGCGACGCCCGCGGCGCTGAGCGTCTCGAGGTCGTCGGGGGGAACGATCCCCCCACCGAAGATCAGCACGTCGGGGCGGCCCCGCTCGGCGAGCAGCTCCACGACCTTCGGGAACAGCGTGAGGTGGGCACCGGAGAGGACGGACAACCCGACCGCGTCGGCGTCCTCCTGGAGCGTCGTCTCGGCGATCTGCTCCGGCGTCTGGAACAGGCCCGTGTAGATCACCTCGAACCCCGCGTCGCGAAGTGCTCGGGCGATCACCTTGGCCCCGCGGTCGTGACCGTCGAGCCCGGGCTTCGCGATGACGACGCGGTAGCGCCGGTTCAACGTGGAGCCCTCCCGTGCACAGCGCCGGGCGGTCCGGCAGGCACCCCACGGTACCGAACCCTCGCTCCACCGGGCGAGGCGACCCGTTCCCACCATTCTTGCGTCAGTAGTGGGCGCATTTCGCCTACTGCTGACGCAAGAAGGCTGGGGGGAAGCCGACTCGGGTCGGACCGACCCAGTGGGCGAGAATGCGGCCGTGCCTGCTGCCCCCGACGATCGCCGGGTCCTCCTGTTCGCCGGCGGGCTCGTGCTGCTGGCCGGCGTGGCCGTGGCGGCCCTGCTGTTCCTGGCGACGGGCGGGACCCAGGACACACCGTCGGCGAGCAAGCCCCTGTTCCTCGGGCTCGAGCGCGAGCTCACCGCCAAGATCGAGGAGGGCGGCCCGCTCTACTTCGCCAGCCCCTTCGGCGAGAACGGCTTCTGGCTCGACGTCGAGGACGGCCGGATCGTGGCGCTCGACATCGTCAAGCCGGGGACGAAGGACTGCCAGGTAAAGTGGCGCGACCCCCGCAGTGCGTACGTCGACTGCAACGACCAGGAGCTCCAGGCCGCCGACCTCGACCGGTTCACGGTCACCGTCGGCAAGCTCCAGAAGGACGCACCCGCTGACGCGGTCTACGTCGACCTCCGGGTCAGCGAGCCCGCACCGATCGCCGCCGGCGGCGAGTAGCGGCGCGCTTCAGCCGCCGATCTGCTCGAGCGGGGCCCAGGCGAGCAGCAGCCGCTTCTCACCGACGTCGCGGAAGCGCACCACCACCTCGGCCTTGTCACCGCTGCCCTCGAGGTCGAGGATCACACCCTCACCGAACTTCTCGTGGCGCACGTCGTCCCCGATCTTGAGGCGCAGCTCCTCGGCGCCGCGCGCCCCCGGCGCCTCGCCGCCGCGCCGGATCGCCGCGCCGACGACCGCATCACGGTGCGCCCCGAGCCCGCGGCCCCCGCCCTGCTCGCCGCCGATGGCGTTGACGAGCTCCTCGGGGATCTCGGAGAGGAAGCGGCTCGGCGGGTAGTAGTCGGTCGAACCGAACAATGTGCGGCTCCACGCGTGGCAGAGGTACAGACGCTCCCGGGCCCGGGTGATCCCGACGTAACAGAGGCGTCGCTCCTCCTCGAGCTCCTCGGGATCGCCGAGCGACCGCACGTGCGGGAAGATCCCGTCTTCGAGACCGGTCAGGAACACCACCGGGTACTCGAGGCCCTTCGCGGTGTGCAGCGTCATCAAGGTGACCGCGCTCTGCTGCTCCTCGCCCTCGGTCGCGACGTCGAGGTCGGTGACGAGCGAGATCGCCTCGAGGAACGCCTGGATCCGGGCGAGACCGGTGGGTATGGCGATCGGCGGCTCAGCGGCACCTTCCCCACTTGCGTCGCCCGCGCCGTCCGAGGCCGTCCCGACACCGGCGATCGCCGGCAGCCCGGAGAGGTTCCCCGCGTCGAGTGCGACGTCGAACTCGCGACACACGCCAACGAGCTCGGCGAGGTTCTCGATGCGCCCCTGCGCTTCGATCGATCGCTCGACCTCGAGCTCGGCGACGTACCCCGTCAGCTCGAGGATCTTGGCGACGGTCGCGCCGACGCCGTCGGCGGTGAACCCCTCGAACGCGACCATCAGCTCCAACAAGTCGCGAATGCCTCCGAGGGCCTTGCCGCCCACCCCGGCCGCCGCGGCCTCGCGCAACGCGTCGCGGAACGTGAGGTGCGCTCCCTGTGCGTACGCATCGACCTTGGCGATCGACGTGTCGCCGACACCGCGCTTGGGCGTGTTGACGACGCGCTTCCAGCTCACTTCGTCGTCGGGGTTCACGAGCGCACGCAGGTACGCGAGCGCGTCCTTCACCTCGCGGCGGTCGTAGAACTTCGTCCCCCCCACCACCCGGTACGGGATGCCGGCGCGCACCAGCATCTCCTCGATGATGCGGCTCTGGGCGTTCGTGCGGTAGAACACCGCGATGTCGGCGAAGCGCTGACCCTCGGTGTCGGTGAGGCGGGTCACCTCGTGCGCGACGAACGAGGCCTCGTCGTGCTCGTCCTCGGCCTGGTACCGGGTGAGCAGCTCGCCCGCCACCTGCTCGGTCCAGAGATGCTTGGGCTTACGAGCCGCGTTGTTCGCGATGACCGCGTTCGCCGCGTCAAGGATTCGCTGCGTCGAGCGGTAGTTCTGCTCGAGCACGATCACCGTCGCCTCGGGGAACACCTCCTCGAACCGCAGCAAGTTGCGATAGTCCGCCCCGCGGAAGCGGTACACGGCCTGATCGGTGTCTCCCACCACCATCACGTTGCGGTGCTCGCCCGCGAGCATCCGCACCATCTCCCACTGGGCGAGGTTGGTGTCCTGGAACTCGTCGACGAGCACGTAACGGAAGCGGTGCTGCCAGCGGGCGAGCGCGTCCGGGTGCTCGCGGAAGAGCTTGACGGTCAGGGTGAGCAGGTCGTCGAAGTCGACGGCCGACGCGTCGAGCAAGCGCTTCTGGTACTCGGTGTAGACCTCGGCCAGCTTGTGCTCGGGTGGCGTGACCGCGGAGGCCCGCGCCTCCTCGGGACCGATCAGCTCGTTCTTCATCGCCGAGATACGGGCGTGGAGCTGACGGGGTGGGAAGCGCTTCGGGTCGAGGTTGAGGTCGCGCCGCACGTAGTCGGTGAGGCGCACCGCGTCGGACTGGTCGTAGATCGAGAACTGGGGACGAAGCCCGAGCCGGGACGCCTCTCGGCGCAGGATGCGGGCGCACGCCGAGTGGAACGTGCTCAC
>JALHSW010000338.1 GCA_022865365.1 Acidimicrobiia bacterium
CCGTACGGTGCGTCGCTCCCCGCCGGTGCCGCGTCGGACGACGCCCAAGACCGCGGGCTGCTGTTCCTCTGCTACCAGGCGTCGATCTCCCGCCAGTTCGAGACCGTCCAGCGCCAGTTCGTGAACGACCCCGACTTCCCCGAGGCGGGGACGGGCCAGGACCCGATCATCACCCAATCTCACGCGACCGGATCGTTCACGCTGCCCGGCGGGCGCCCGAACCACATCGCGCTCATGGCGCGCTTCGTCACCACGACCGGCGGCGAGTACTTCTTCCAGCCGTCGATCACCGCGCTCTCGCAGCTCGGCGTCGAACCCGCTGCATCACCGACGCCGGCCGCGCCGGTACCGCCGGCGGTCGACGAAGGGCGTCCACCACGTCCTCCCCGCGACCGGCCCCGCCCGCCGCGGTAGATCCGCCGTCTCACGTCGGCAACTTCAGCGGCGGTGCGACCGTGCGCCTCCAACTGCCTCCTCGGCGAGCTCGAGAAACGCCTCGATGTTCTTCTCCCAAGAGTGTTCGAGCGCCCACTCATAGGCCGCCTTCCCGAGCGTCTCTCGCCGCTCGGCATCCCCCGCCAACGAGATCCATTCCTCCGCGAACTGCGCGCGGTCAGCCGCCAGCACGCCTGTCTGGCCGTCGATCACGCAGTCGCGCACGCCCGGTACGTCGAACGCCAGCGACGGCGCGCGGCATGACGCGCCCTCCATGAGCACGACCCCCCAACCCTCGTGGCTTGCCGCGTGCACCAGGAACCATGCTTCGCGCAGCAGCCGCCGCTTCTCCGCTTCGTCGACGAAACCGAGGAACTCGACACCAGGCACGCGACGCGCTTCGAGCGCGGCCCCCTCGGGCCCTTCGCCCACGATCAAGAGCCGCCCACCGGTCACCGGTCGCACCTGTTCCCAAGTGTCGAGCAGCAGGTCGATTCGCTTGTACACCACGAGTCGGCCGAGCGCCAAGAACGTGGGTTCGGGGGCGCGACTACCCTCCGAACCGTCGACGTCGACGTCGACGCCGTTCTCGACGATGCGAATCCGTTCCGTTGCAATGCCCAGCTCAGCCAGGTCCTTGGTCGTCGATGGCGACACCGTGATGATCGTGCTCCGGCGATGCACGAATCGCAGGCCCATCCATTCGAGGCCCCACCCGAGCTTCGCGACCGGCATCGAGAAGAACTGGGGCCACATGTCCCTGTGGACATGGTGCACCACCACGAGCCGGGGCCCTCTCCACCACAAGGGCGTGAAGTACGGCATGCCGTTGATCACCTCGACAACGAGGTCGACATCGCGGACCGTTCGACGAGCCTTGAACGGAGCCAGAACGAATTGCTCATACGGGCCGCCGGCGTCGACGACCTCGTAGGGGCGCTCGCCGACTGGGCCGCCGCAAACATGGACGACCTCATGACCACGCTCGACCGCGCCGCGTGCGATTCGGTCCACCCACACCTCGGACCCACCCGCCTTCGGACTCGCCAGGTCACGGTGGGACATGAAGAGGATGCGCATAGTCGGTCAGGCCAGCGATGCGGTGACAGCGGGACTCGACGAACTGTCCGAGGCTCGAGAGGTCCGGTGGGACACACATGTTCCACAGCTCGGCGTCCCGGCGATCGAGGAACACCATGCACGGCCCAGACGCCCACAGCGTTGAGAAGAACGGCATCCCGTTCCAGATCTCGATGAGCCTGTCGCGAACGGCATGCGCATGGTCACATCGATCCCCGCGTTCGCCCACAGCGACGCGATCTCGTGAGCGTGGATCTCAGATCCGCCGGCCTCGGGATCGTGGAGATCACGCCACGCCAGAAGATCGAGGCGACCCAGCCCGGCTGCGGCCGCCACTTCGGCGAGCTCGCGCTCCAAGAGAGTGCGCTTCGCGTCATCCTCGGCGCCGCGCCGCTCAGCCATCACAACAGCCGGACCCGGGCCGGGCCACGGAGGCTTCTGCAGCTCGAGCAGTAGACGTCGATGTCGGGTTCTTCACGATCTCTGCAGTATCGCGCCGTCAGCTCGTCTCCTCATCCTCGGACACACCCGCGGTGTTGCGTCGAGACGGCATGGCCCATAGACATGTACCGGCCCTGGCCCGTCGCTTCGGCGTGCGCCGCCATTGACGAGAGAGGCTCCGGGTGACTGACTCTGCTGCTGTCCCGCCCATCGACCGGGCGCTCGCCGTCTTCGAGCCCGAGCCTGTCCCCTTACTTCGGTGCTCCAACTGCGGTGATGCCGTGACCGACGACGACCCGGAGTGCCCCACCTGCGATTCCCCGATCGACTGGGGCGCCTCGGCACCGGCGCTTCGCTCGCTGAAGCAGAGCGGGGCTGGTTCGTAG
>JALHSW010000339.1 GCA_022865365.1 Acidimicrobiia bacterium
CGCCGCCTACGTACGCGGCCACACCGAACCCGGCGAGATCTGCGAGATCGAAGGCACCGGACCCGTCCCCGTCTCGGTCATCGAACGCCTCGCCACCGAGCACCCCATCGTCGACGTCGTCCTCACCCACGGCCGCGACGTCACCCACATCGCGCATCTCGGCCGAAGCGGCGACACGTACCTCAAAGCCGCGATCGAATGGCGAGACCCGCACTGTCGCATCGAAGGCTGTCACGCCACCGACGGCCTCGAGATCCACCACACCACCCGCATCACCGACCACGGCATCAGCTCCCTCGAAACCGAAGTCCGCATCTGCGCCCACCACCACGACCTCATCACCCACCACCACTACCAACTCCAAGGCTCACACCAAGCAGGCTGGTGGCTCGAAGCACCCGGACGGGCACCACCCCCCGACCTCGGCTGAGCACCGTCGATCCACCCCATCAACCACCTCGACGCGACCCCGCACCGCCTGGGTGTTCACGGGATGCGGGTGTTCACGGGAAGGACGATCACCCCGCCGCGACGGGCGCCGGCACGAGCTCATGCTCGGCAGCTGCGTGCTCGATGCCGAACTCCGCGGCCTGGCTCTCCTCGTCCTCGCGACGGGCCCGGGCCGGGAGCCAGAGCAGCGCGGCGATCGCGCCGAGGAGAGCGGCACCGGCGCCGACCCAGAGGCCTGCATGAAAGCCGTCGACGAACGCGGAGCGTGCGGCCGCCGCGAACGCGTCGCCTGCGGCTCCGCCGATCCGATCCGCGACGACGAGCGCGAACCCGAGCGAGTCTTTCGCGCCCGCGACCGCGACCGGGGGCAGACCCTTGCCCGCGACTGCGTCGCCGACCTGCGATCCGTAGATCGACGCGAAGACGCTGCCGACGACTGCGACACCCACCGCGCCGCCGATCTGGCGGGTCGTGTCGTTGACCGCGGAGCCGACCCCGGCCTTGGCCAAAGGCAGGGACCCCATGATCGACGTCGTGGCCGGCGCCATCGTAAGCGCCATGCCCGACGCCATGATCACCATGCGCCACGCGATGTCGAAGTAGCTCGAGCCCACGGTGAGACCGACCGAGAGCGCGAGCCCGGTCGCGATCAGACTCAGGCCCGTGACGACGACGACCTTCGTCCCGAGCCGTTCCACGAACTTCGCGCTGAGCGGGGCGAGGATCATCATCGGGATCGCGAAGGCGAGCAGGCGGACACCCGTCTCGAGGGGTGAGTACCCCAGCACGAACTGGAAGTACTGCGTGAGCAAGAAGATCGAGCCGAACATCGCGAAGAAGGTGACCATGATCGCCCCGCTCGCGACCGAGAAGCGGGGGTTCTCGAAGAACGAGAGGTCGAGCATCGGGTGGTCGCTGCGGATCTCCCACACGAAGAACGCGGCGGTGAGCAGCCCGCCGATCACGAAGAACGTGAGGGTCGAGCCGGCCGTCCATCCCTTGTCGGGGCCCTCGATGATGGCGTAGAGAAGCGCACTGAGTCCCGCGATCGAGAGCAGCGCGCCGACCGGATCGAGGCGGCTCGGGTGCGGGTCCTTCGAGTCGGGGATGAGGAACACGCCCGCGATCAGTCCGACGACCACGATCGGAACGTTCACGAGGAAGACCGAGCCCCAGTAGAAGTGCTCGAGCAGGAACCCGCCGGTCAGCGGGCCGAGCGCGACGCCGACCCCCGCCGTCGCAGCCCACACACCAATCGCCTTCCCTCGCTCGTGGGCCGGGAAGACGTTCGTGATGATCGACAGGGTCGCCGGCATGATGAAGGCCCCGCCGATGCCCATGAACGCACGCGTCGCGATCAGCTGATCTGCGGTGCCCGAGAGCGCAGCGAGGATCGAGCCGAGCCCGAAGACGACGAAGCCGAACTGCAGCGCGGGTCTGCGCCCGTACCGGTCACCCAGGCTCCCTGCGGTCAGCAGCAGCCCGGCGAACACCAGCGTGTACGCGTCGACGATCCATTGCAGCTGGCTGTTCGTGGCACCGAGGTCGCCGACGATCGTCGGGATCGCCACGTTGAGGATCGAGTTGTCGAGCACGATCACGAGGAGGCTGAAGCACAGGACGACGAGGATCCACCACCGTCGTGCTTCGGCCTTCGCCGCGACCCGGTCCTTCAGCTTCATCCGCCTCCTCCCCATCCTTGGCGCACCGCGTTCAGGCGCCCGGGGTCAGGCCGCCCGGATTCAGCCGCCGGCGGCCTCGACGGCTGCGAGCGCCCGGGTCAGTGCGGCCGGCGACGCCGGGGTCATCGGGAGCCGCAGATCGGGTGTCGGGATCTTGCCCCGGGCGTGCAGCACGGCCTTGAACACGCACGGGTTCGGCTCGGCGAACCCGGCCGCGATCACCGGCCCGAGTGCCTCATGGTGCGCCAGGCCCTCGTCGACCTTGCCGGCCAAGCCGCACTCGATCATCGCGACGAACCGCTCGGTGCACAGGTGTGCCGAAGCGCAGATCGCGCCGGCGCCGCCGAGCAGCGCGGTCGGGAACAGGTACGGGTCCTCACCCCCGAGCACGTGGAAGTCGTCGGGTGACTCTGCCAGCACCCGCAAGGTGTCGCCATCGAGGCTGCCGACCGCCTGCTTCACCCCGGCGACGTTCGGCGTGCCGGCGAGCTCCAACAGGCCGTCGGCGTCGAGCGCGCGTCCGGTGCGATACGGGATGTTGTAGACGATGATCGGCACCGGGCTCGCCTGAGCGACTTCGACGTAGTGCGCGACGATGCCCGCCTGGCTCGGACGCACGTAGTAGGGAACGACCACCAACGCGGCCGTGGCGGCGAGGATGTCGGCGAGCCGGCGCACCGCGGCGATCGTGGTGCGGGTGCTGTTGGTCCCCGCACCCACGATCATCTGCGTGCCCCGCTCGGTGCTGACCGTGGCGCAGACGTCGATGACCGCTCGCTGCTCGTCAGCGTCGAGCGCCGGCGACTCGCCGGTCGTGCCGAGCGGCACGAGGCCGGCCGCGCCGGCGTCGAGGTACCCGTGGGCGAGGCTCTCCATGGCGTCGATGGCGACCGAGCCGTCCGCCGCGAACGGTGTGACCAGCGGGACATACACGCCGCGAAGCGTTGCGGAGCTTCCCATGAGGCGAAGAGTAGCCTCCGCTTCCGGTGTCGGACTTCTGGATCATCGTGCTCACGGCGATCGCCGGCTTCGGCACCGGCGTGCTCTCGGGCATGTTCGGTGTCGGCGGCGCGGTGGTCTCGACCCCCGCGATCCGGGCGCTCGGAGCCACGCCGGTCGCGGCGGTCGCGTCGACGCTGCCCTCGATCATCCCCGGCGCCATCAGCGGCGCGCTGCGCTACCACCGCGAGCAGCTCGTCGACGTCCGGGTCGCGGTGTGGACCGCCGGGGCCGGGATCCTCGCCGCTGTGGGTGGTGCCCTCCTCACGGAGGTCGTGCCCGGCGGGGGGCACGTGCTGATGCTCCTGACCGCCCTCCTGGTGGGCTTCAGCGCGTTCCGCCTGAGCCGTCCCGTCGTCATCGACGAGAAGCCCGTGAACCTGCTCGTCGAAGGGGTCACCGACGCCGGCCCCGCCGCCGAGATCCGGACGAAGGGCGCGCAGCGCACCGACTGGTGGCGTCTCGTGCTGATCGGGATCGGTGCGGGCGGACTCTCGGGCCTGCTCGGCATCGGCGGCGGACTCGTGATGGTCCCGCTGTTCACGGGGTGGGTGCGCCTTCCCATCAAGGCGGCGATCGGCACGTCGCTGGCGTGCGTCGCAGTGCTCGCGGTCCCGAGCACGGTGACCCACGCGCTGCTCGGCAACATCGACTGGCTCTACGCGCTGCCGCTGTGCATCGGCATCGTCCCGGGCGCCCGGTTCGGCTCCCACCTCGCCATCCGCTCGTCCGACCGGGCACTGCGCCTGATCGTCGGGTCTGGTCTCGGGACGATCGCGGCGATCTACTTCGTCGGCGAGCTGCTCGCGATCATCTGATCGCTCACGCCGCCATCCTCACCGCGAAGCGAGCTCGATAGCGCGGCTCAGCACGCCGTCGAGCATCGGCTCGGTGAGGCGCCCGGTGAACGTGTTCTGCTGGCTCGGGTGGAAGCAGCCGAGCACGGTGGCGCGCGCCGTCGGCACCTCGAGCCCATGGGCGAAGCGAGGGCGGGGTCGGGGCAACGCCACGCCGTCTGCGCCGAGCACGCGCCAGAGCGCCTGGTACGCAAACCCGCCGAGCACCACGATCACCCGTACCCGATCAAGGAGCGCGAGCTCGCTCGAGAAGAACGGGAGGCAGCGGTCGCGCTCGTCGGTCGTGGGCTTGTTGTCGGGCGGCGCGCAGCGCACCGCGGCCGCGATGTAGGCGTCGCGCACGGTGAGGCCGTCATCGGTGCTGACCGACTCGGCCTGGCTCGCGAGGCCGA
>JALHSW010000340.1 GCA_022865365.1 Acidimicrobiia bacterium
CTCGTGATCACCGACGGCGTCGATGTCCAGACGGTGGTCAGCAACACCCGCCACGTCCCCCCGGCGTTGAAGATCGCGATCGCGGTCCGGGATCGCACCTGCAAGATCCGAGGCTGTGATCGTGACCGCATGCTCGAACGCCACCACACGCATGACTTCGCCAAGTCGCACCGCAGCACCTACAACGAGCTCGGGAACCTGTGTCCCAAGCACCACGACCTCGTCACCCACAAGAGCTACACCACCACCGACAACCACGACGGCACCTGGGACCTGCACCCCCCAGCCCACGCCCCACCCCGCGAGGCGGCGGCCTGACGCCCGTTAGGGTCCGAGGCCGATGGCTCCTCGCACACTGGTGATCGGTGGCACCGGTCCGACCGGATTGCCGATCGTGCGCGGGCTGGTCGAGCGGGGACACACCGTCACGATCCTGCATCGCGGCTTGCACGAGCACGACGCGACGCCCGCGACGGTCGAGCACCTCCATGCCGATCCCTACGACGTGGCGTCGCTCTCCGACGCGCTCGACGGGCGGACGTTCGACGTGACGCTCGCGATGTACGGACGGCTCCGTCGGATCGCCGAGCTGCTCGCGGGCAGGACCGGGCAGTTCGTCTCGGTCGGCGGCGTACCCGCGTACCGGGGTTGGATGAACCCATGGTTGTTCGACCCACCCGGGCTCCCCGTCCCCACGCCGGAGGACGCGCCGCTCGTGGCGGAGCCGGGGGAGGACGCGAAGGGCTTTCGCATCGTGCGCACCGAGACGACGGTGTTCGCGCACCAGCCCGACGCGACGCATTTCCGGTACCCGTACGTGTACGGGCCATACCAGCTCGTGCCACGCGAGTGGAGCGTGGTGCGCCGCGTGCTCGACGGGCGCAACCGCATCGTCGTGGCCGACGATGGCCTCACGCTGCACCACCACGGGTACACCGAGAACCTCGCGCATGCCGTGCTGCTCGCCGTCGAGCACCCCGAAGCCGCCGCGGGCAAGATCTTCAACGCCGGCGACGACGAGGTGCTGTCGGTGCGTCAGGTGATCGAGATCGTCGCCACTGCGCTCGACCACGACCTCGAGATCGTGTCGATGCCCCACGAGCTCGCGCTCCCGGCACGGCCGATGCTGGCCCAGCCCCTCCCGACCCATCGGGTGCTCGACCTCACGCGGGTGCGCCAGGATCTCGGGTACCGCGACGCGGTACCCGCACGCGAGGCCCTGGCCCGGACCGCTCGTTGGCTCGCGGAACATCGGCCCGAACCGGGAGGGATGGAGGAGACCGTGCTCACCGATCCGTTCGACTACCCCGCCGAGGATCGCCTCATCGACGCGTGGTCCGCGGCGCGTGAGTCCGTGTCGCCCGAGGCCTGGTTCGAGACCCAGCCGGGGTACGGCCTCGCGTACAGCGGGCCGGACGGGCGTCTTCGTTCAAGCGCGGAGTTCGCCGAATGAGCGCCTCTCGATCCCCGCAACGCAGATCCGGGCAACGCAGGTCCGAGCACCCCGGCCCACTCGCCGGCGTCCGCGTCGTCGAGCTCGCGATCGCGCTCACGGGCCCGTACGCGGTCGCGTTGCTCGCCGACCAGGGTGCCGAAGTCGTGAAGGTGGAACGCCCGGGCTTCGGCGACATCGGCCGTTACGTGGGAGTTTCGGTCAACGGTACGAGCGCGCTGTACACGATGTGCAACCGGGGCAAGCGCTCCATCGCGCTCGACATCCATCGCGACGAGGGACGAGACATCGTCCGCGCGCTGGCGCGCGACGCCGACGTCTTCGTGCAGAACTTCCGCCCCGGCGTCGTCGATCGCCTCGGGCTCGGCTACGACGCACTCGTCGCCGAGAACCCCGAGCTCGTCTACGCCTCGCTGTCGGGCTTCGGACCCGAGGGTCCGTACGCATCGAAGGGCGCGTACGACACCGTGATCCAGGCCTACGGAGGGTTGGCGTCGAGCCAGGCCGACCCCGAGACCGGGACACCCCGCTTCCTGAACCAGACGGCAGCCGACAAGGTCACGTCGCTCTACGCGGCGCAGGCCATCACCGCGGCACTCTTCGCCCGTGAGCGCGGTCGGGGCGGTCAGCACCTCCACCTGTCGATGCTCGACGCGGTGGTGTCGTTCCTCTGGGCCGACGCCGCGGGGAACGAAGCCCTGCTCGACGCCGACGGGACCATGAAGTCGAGCTTCGTCTCGAACTTTCGGCCGTTCCGCTTCACCGACGGCTGGGGCATCGCGACGCCGACGTCGGACGCCGACTTCTCGGGCATGTGCAAGGCCTTCGGCGTTGACGGGTACGACGACCCGCTCGTGGCCACCATCGTGGAGCGCGTCCGCCATCCTGAAGAGACCCGCGCCGTGATGGCCCGCTGCTACGAGGCCGCCGAGCACCTGACGACGGCCAAGGCGATGGAGCGCATGGAGGCCCTGCGCGTCCCCTGCGGCGTGGTGCTCTCCCCGGCCGAGCTCGTCGACGACCCGCACGCTCGTGCGATCGAGCTGTTCGAGGACTCCCACGATCCGGTCGTCGGGAGGGTGCGACGACCCCGCCATCCCGTTCGCTTCGCCACGACGACTGCCGACCTCGGTGGACCGGCACCGGCGCTCGGCCAGCAGACCGACGACGTGCTCAGAGAGCTCGGGCTCGGCGACCAGATCGAGTCGTTGCGGTCGAGCGGTATCGTCGCCTGATGCGCCTGGCCTTCACCTCCGGGCAAACGGCACTCGCCACCGAGCTGCGCGCCTACTTCGCCGCCCTGAAGGACTCCGTCGAGAACGAGGACACCGACGAGTCGACGTACACGCGCTACGTCCGTCGCATGGGTTCCGACGGCTGGCTCGGCATCGGGTGGCCCGAGGAGTACGGCGGGCAGGCCCGCGGCCCGATCGATCAGATGATCTTCGTCGAGGAATCGCACTGGGCCGGGGTGCCGCTCCCCCTGCTGACACTCAACAGCGTCGGCCCGACGCTGATGGCGCTGGGGACCGAGGAGCAGAAGCGCGACTTCCTGCCCCGCATCCTCGCCGGCGAGATGCACTTCGCCATCGGCTACACGGAGCCGAACGCAGGCACCGACCTCGCGTCGCTCCAGACGCGAGCCGTGCGCGACGGCGACGAGTACGTGGTGAACGGCCAGAAGGTCTTCACCAGCGCGATCGAGCACGCCGACTACGTGTGGCTCGCGGTGCGCACCGATCCCGACCTCCCCAAGCACAAGGGCCTCTCCGTGCTCCTCGTACCCACCGACACGCTCGGGTTCAGCTGGACGCCACTGCGCACGATGGCGGGCGAGTTCACCAGCTCGACCTTCTACGAGGACCTGCGGGTGCCGGTGGCCAACCTCGTCGGCGAGGAGAACCAGGGCTGGAAGCTCATCACCAATCAGCTGAATCACGAGCGCGTCGCGATCTGCCCGGCGTCGGGGATCCTGCGCAGCATCGACGAAGTGCGCGGGTGGGCCCAGCAGACCCATCTGGCCGACGGGCGACGCGTCATCGACCAGGAATGGGTGCGCACCACCCTCGCGCGCGTCCACGCTCGCACCGAGCTGCTCAAGCTCATGAACTGGAGGATCGCCGCCGACCGCGCCCTCGGACCCGCGGCGGCGTCCGTGACGAAGGTGTTCGGCACCGAGCTCGCGCTCGAGGTGTACCAGGCGCTCATGGAGATCGTCGGCGAGACCGCGTCACTCCCCGAGGGTGCCCTCGGTGCCGTGCTCGCCGGGCGACTCGAGCGCAACTACCGCGCGCAGACGATCTTCACGTTCGGCGGCGGCGCCAACGAGGTGCAGCGCGACATCATCGGCATGGTCGGGCTCGGCATGCCACGCGCGCCACGCTGACCGGAACCTCGCGTGCGCTCCCTATCGAGCGTGGCAGTGCTTGGCCTTGCGTCCGCTCCCGCAGGGGCACGGGTCGTTGCGCGGTGCGTCGGCGAGCATGGTCATCACCTCGTCGGCGTACCGCCCGCTCCGCAACAGGTCGGCCATGATCTTCATCGGGCCGTCGACGTGGTGGAAGAACTCGAGATAGCCCGGGCACAGGTAGTTGAGGCCGGGTTCGCCGTCTGGCGTGAGGGTGAAGC
>JALHSW010000341.1 GCA_022865365.1 Acidimicrobiia bacterium
ATGCTGGTCGTCAAGATGGGTCAGGACGGTCACGACCGCGGTGCGAAGGTGATCGCGACGGCATTCGCCGATCTCGGGTTCGACGTCGACGTCGGTCCGCTGTTCCAGACCCCCGAGGAAGTGGCACGCGATGCCGTCGAGAACGACGTGCACGTCGTCGGCGTGAGCAGTCAGGCCGCGGGTCACAAGACGCTGGTCCCCGAGCTGCTCGCGCAGCTGCGCAAGCAGGGCGGCGACGAGATCCTCGTCGTGTGCGGTGGCGTGATCCCGCCCCAGGACTACGAGTTCCTGCACGACGCCGGGGTCGCCGCGGTCTTCGGCCCGGGCACGAACGTCCCCGAAGCGGCGGCCAAGGTCCTCGCCCTCCTCCCTCGCGCTGTCTGACCTGGATGTGGGTGACATGAGTGAGCTCGCCGCCGGGCTTCTCGCGGGCGATCGGCGGGCGCTGGCCCGGGCGATCACCCTGGTCGAGTCGACCCGGCCCGATCACCGCCCCGAGGCCGACGCTCTGCTCACGGAGGTCATGCCGCGCACCGGCGGCGCGATCCGGGTGGGCATCTCGGGCGCGCCGGGCGCGGGCAAGTCGACGCTCATCGAGGCACTCGGCGTGCAGCTCGTCGACGCCGGCCGACGTGTCGCCGTGCTCGCAGTCGACCCGTCGAGCACCCGCACCGGCGGCTCGATCCTCGGCGACAAGACGCGCATGGAGGAGCTGGTGCGCCGCTCCGAGGCGTTCGTGCGTCCGTCGCCGACGGGTGGGACCCTGGGCGGTGTCGCCCGCCGTACACGTGAGGCAATGCTCTGTTGTGAAGCGGCAGGCTTCGACGTCGTGATCATCGAGACAGTGGGCGTCGGGCAGTCGGAGGTCGCGGTCGAGGGCATGGTCGACTGCTTCCTCCTTCTCATCGCGCCCGCGGGTGGGGACGAGCTGCAAGGCATCAAGCGCGGGATCATGGAGCTGGCCGACATCGTCGTCGTCAACAAGCACGACGGTGATCTCGCACGAGCCGCGCAGGGCACGGCAGCCGACTACACGAACGCACTGCACCTCGTCCGACCCAAGACGCCGGTGTGGGACGCTCGCGTCGTGCTCTGCTCGGCCCTCGAGCACCGTGGCGTCGACGAGGCGTGGGCGGCCGTCGAGGCACACCACGATGCAGTGGTTGCGTCGGGCGACCTCGCCGGGCGGCGGGCCGAGCAGTCCCGAACCTGGCTGTGGTCCGAGGTCGCGGCGTCGCTCCTGGAGCGCCTCCAGACCGACCAGGAGGCCTCAAAGCAGGCCGCCGCGCTCGAACCGGAGGTGCTGGCCGGGCGGATCCCGCCTCCGGTCGCTGCGGCCCGGATCCTCGACGCCTTCACGGGGCACCAGCCCTGGGCACAGCCTGGGTTCGAGCCCCAGCCCAGGCCCGGGCCCAGGCCCGAATCCGGAGCCCAGGAATAGCGCTCAGGTCGGCCGGCGATCACGACGACATCTGGGCGGGATGAGTACGGAGGCGATCCTCGCGCTCGAAGGTGTTCGTGACCGCGAGCGTCGTATCGCGCTCTCCGGCAACGAGCTCGAGACCCCCGAGACCCCCCCTGCGCAATGCCGACGCCGCCTTGTACCGGGCCGGGGACCAGGGCCGTGCCCGCTCCGAGCTCTTCCGCACCGATGCCCACGACCAGGCCGTGCGGCCCCTTCGCACCGGCAACGAGCTGCACCGCGCGCTCGAGCGCGGCGGGCTGTGCATGCACTACCAGCCGATCGTGAGCCTGGAGACGGGACGCATCTCCGGCTTCGACGCGCTCCTTCGCTGGCAGCACCCCCAGCGCGGTCTCGTCGGGCCGATCGGATCGTGGGCACTCGAGGAGTCGTGTCGCCAGGCCGAGTACTGGCCTTCGCACGGATCCGACGTGACGATCAGCGTGAACCTGTCACCACGGCAGCTCGCGGAGCCCCGGGCCCCCGGCTGCCGCTCGGCCGCCGGTCACGGGCCCGAGCGCGTCGGGTCGACGGCACACCCGTCCCTCGGAGGCCCCATGCCCACGACCCTCACCATCTGCCCGTGGCCCGACGCGGTGCTCGACACCGTCGGCCACGACCCCCGCTCGCTCTACGTCGAGACGTTCTGGCTCCCGACGCTCGGGCCGACC
>JALHSW010000342.1 GCA_022865365.1 Acidimicrobiia bacterium
AGACCCCGCCGAAGCGGGGCCTCATGACTGGATGCGTTGGTGGCGGGGGTGGGGGGGCGGGATTTGAACCCACGACCTTCGGGTTATGAGCGTTGAGACCGTCCAAGTGGGCGGGAGTTCGGCGGTGATTCCACCCGATGCAATTCTTTGGGGCCTAGGTCGCCTGAGTTAGCCCCCACTGGTGACAACTTCGGTGAAAAGGTCGGGCCGGCCAGGCGGGTCAGTCGTCGCTACGGGCGCGCTGCGCTTCGGTGCGCAGGCACTCGACGGCTTGTCGGTAGTCCATGGCCGCGCCTTGGGCGCGCAGCGCGGCCAGGCGCTCCGGGCCCAACGTCTCGAGCAGGAGCGCGTCGGCTTCCGCGACGAAGTCGGCCTCGGCATGGGCGAAGCTGCGCTCGGCCGCGCCGGTGTCTCGTTCCATCAAGGCGTCCGCGGCGCCGATGAGCACGGCGGCGGGCTCGGGGTGGC
Source organism: Acidimicrobiia bacterium (assembly GCA_022865365.1). GTDB lineage: Bacteria > Actinomycetota > Acidimicrobiia > IMCC26256 > PALSA-555 > JALHSW01. Next base: position 469 of record JALHSW010000342.1, read on the forward strand.
CGAGGTGGGCAAGTGCGATGCCCATCCCGAAGCAGGCCCCGTTGATGCTGCTCACCACCATTCCCGATCGGAGGAATTGCTCGGCAGCGTCGGCGATCGCGGGGAGCGCTCCGGCCCAGTCACGCCGCCACAGGGCGATCCACCCGATCGCGCCGGTTGCGGTCGCGACTGCCGCCTGGTCCCCCAGCCGGGTTCCGACGTCGATCGCCTCTTCCAGCAACGCGAGCCGTCGTGTGACCTGATCGAGCGGGAGGTTCATCCCCAACACGGACAGGCTCATCCCCAGCGTCGACGCGATGTTCGCGTCGCGAGCAATGCGCACCGCCTCTTCGATCTCGGGGATGCCGGAGTCGGGGTGGTTGGCAAAATTCAGCGCGGACCCGAGCATGATCAGTGCGTGGGAGCTCTCGTAGGGGTCGGCGGCCACCCGGGCCCGGTCTAACCACTCCTCAGCGCGCTGGCGGACCAGGTCGAAGTCGCCGCTGAAAAACGCCAGGGTCGCTGGACCCTGGCAGGCCGCGGGTTCGTGCACACCAAGCCGCTGCTCGGCTTCAGCCACCCGGGCAGCGAGGGCTTCGGCTCGGGCGAGATCACCGCGCATCGTGGCTCGCCACACGGCCCACGACGCGACTGACGGGTAGCAGTGGTGGTCGCTTGCGCCGGCTACGGAGCACGCGGTGTCAGCCCAGTCCAATGCGCTGTAGCCGATCGCCATGCCGTTCACCGCGAGCGGGGCGACGAGGCGCAGCGCGAGATCGACGGACCCGGTCTCGACGGCCCAATCGAGCGCGGCCCGGAAGTTGTCGGTGTCGCGCGCCACCGCGTCGGCCGCCGCGATCTGCTCCGCGCCGCGCAGGCGCGGGCCGGATTCCTCGGCGATCGTGACGTAGTGCTCCGCGTGACGGCGACGCACGACGGCGGCATCGCCCGCGGTCTCGAGCCGCTCCTGCGCGTACTGGCGGATGGTTTCGAGCAACCGGTAGCGGGCACCAGCGTGGTCGTCGTCCACGAGCACGAGCGACTTGTCGACCAACTGGCCGAGCACGTCTGCCACATCGAGCGCGTCGAGGTCGTCGCCCGACATGACGGCCTCGGCGGCGAGCAGGTCGGCGCCGCCGGCGAACACCGACAGCCGATTCAGCGCGACACGCTCGGTCGGGTTGAGCAGGTCATAGGACCAGTCGACGGTGTTGCGCAACGTCTGGTGCCGCTCCAACGCCGCACGACTGCCGCGGGTGAGCAGCTTGAACCGCTGATCGAGGCGCTCCACGAGATCCTCGGGCGTCAGCGACCGCACCCGCGCCGCCGCCAGCTCGATGGCCAACGGGATCCCGTCGAGCCGACGGCACAACTGCGCGACGGCTTCGGCATTGCGATCCGTGAGGGTGAAGTCGGCTTTGGCGTCGTGAGCGCGGTCCACGAACAGCCGCACTGCATCCGCGTTGGCAAGAGCTTCGCCCGTGGTGTCGCCTGCAGGGACGCCGAGCGACGGGATCGCGACGATCTGCTCGCCGGCCAACGCGAGACCCTCGCGACTCGTGGCGAGCATCGCGACGTCGGGACACCGTTGTGTGATCGCGCCGACCAGCTCGGCGACCGCATCGAGGAGATGCTCGCAGTTGTCGAGCACCAAGAGCAACCGCTTCGGCGCCAGGTACTCGAGCACCGAGTCGTCGAGCTTGCGACCCGGAGACGGATGGACCCCAAGACTCGCGGCGAGCGTCTCCCACACCGCGTCGGGGTCCGTGACCGGCGCCAGCTCACACACCCACGCACCTTCGGGGAACTCGGGGACCACTTCGGCCGCAACCTGCACCGCGAGGCGCGTCTTGCCCACGCCGCCGACGCCGGTGAGCGTGACCAGAGGCCGCTCCCGCGCCAGGCGCGACAGCGACGCGATCTCCGCGTCGCGGCCGACGAACGTCGTCACCTGGCGTGGCAGGTTGCCCGGCAATGCGTCGAGCGAGCGCAACGGCCCGAACTCACTCGGCAGCTCCGGATGCAACAGCTGGAACACGCGCACCGCGCCAGCAAGATCACGGAGTCGGTGCTGACCGAGATCAACGAGCCCCGCGCCGTCGGGCAAGCCATCACGCGCCACCGTCGCGGTCGCATCCGACACCAGGACCTGCCCGCCATGCGCAACCGCCATCAGCCGCGCGCAACGGTTCAACGGGCGGTTCACATACTCGCCGGGTGCCCGTAGTCGGCCTTCATCGGAGTGCAGGCCCATTCGTACTCGGAGTGGGCCTGTCTCGCCCCACTCCGCGGCACCGAGCCTCAGCTGCGCGTCGAGGACTCCACGTAGCGCATCCGGCGCCGACGAGAACACGGCCGCGATTCCGTCCCCCATCGTCGAGAACACCACTCCTCCATTGCTCTCGACCGCGTGACGCAAGATGTCGTCGTGCCGGGCCAGCGCGTCCTTCATCTCTTCGGGGTGTTCCTCCCACAGGCGTGTCGAACCCTCGAGATCGGTGAACAGGAACGTCACCGTCCCCGTGGGCAGCTCGACCAACGTCATCCCCCATTTCGGCCCGAACCGTGAAAGTAGACGAGAACCGGGCGATCAACACCGGCAGACCGACCCAGGAACCAGCGAGGCCCCGCCGAAGCGGGGCCTCTGCTGTTGCTGCGATGGTGGCGGGGGTGGGATTTGAACCCACGACCTTCGGGTTATGAGCCGCTTGACAACCGTCCACCTGGTGCCGTCGAGGTCGCTGGAGCGCGCCTGAGTTTGGCGGCGATTCCACCTCGTGTCGTTGCGTCCACCCTGAGCGCCCGAGTCGGCCTTCTACTGGTGACAACTTCGGTGACTGTCCGCGATCGGCACGTCCCTGCACTGCCGCACCCAACGGGTGCATCGAACTAAGCCGCGTTCGTCGGCTACAGGCCTCCGGCGACGAGCGATGCGCAGCGGTCGGGATCGTCGTACCAGGCGAAGAGGCCGCCCGGAGTCGTGACAAAACGAGCGGTCGGGATCTTGTCGACGGTCGGCTTGCCGGCAGAGGGCGCGAGGACCCGGTCGTCTTCGCCCCATACGAACAGCAGCGGCACCGTGAAGCTGGCCAGCTCGGCGTCGGTGAGGAGGAGCTCGGGGCGGGGTGTGCGACCCACGAGCAGGCGCCGCAGCAGCGATCGGTACGACGCGGCCTGGCCGGGCACGCGCAACGAGAGCAAGTGCAGGTCGACGATGTCGTCCGATAGCGACCGCGCCGTGTCGGCGCGAACGGTGGGCCGAAGACCCATTCGGCCGACGGACCGAGGCATGGGCAGCCGCGCCATCCCCATTGCGACACGGCCGAGCACCGGCGCGGTGAACATGCCCATCGGGAGGTCGGCGCGTGCGCCGGCGATCGCACCCCCAGGCATGCCGACGAGCACGACCCGAGCGACCCGCGTCGGCCGGTCGAGCGCGAACCACAGCGAGAACATCCCGCCGAGCGCGTTGCCCACCAGCGTGACCTGGTCGATGCCCAGGCCGTCGAGCACCCCGGCGATGATGTTGACCGCCTGCTCCCTGAGCGGAGCGCCGTGCCAGAGGTACGGCGGCGAGAGGCCGTGGCCGGGAAGATCGACGAGCAGGAGCCGGTGGCCGGGCAGACGGCCGGCGAGCGGTGCCATCCCGATGCCGGGGGCGGAGATGCCGTTGATGAAGAGCACCGGGTCGCCGGTACCCGATTCGAGGACACGGACCCGCACGGCTGGCGATACGACGTCGACCCAACGTTCCTGCACGTCGAGCCGGTTCGCGACCGCGAGGCGCTGTTCCACCTCCCGCAACCTCGCCTCGACCCCCATCGCCGCGCAGCCTAAGCCAGTCGTCGCGCACCGCGGTGGGCGGCGCGGCAGGGAGCGCCGTATGGCGGCTCAAGTCGGCCAGCCCGCGCAGAGGGCCGGTCCCGAGAGACCAGCCCTGACCCGCGTTTTCGATGGTGGCGGGGGTGGGATTTGAACCCACGACCTTCGGGTTATGAGCAACTTGACGACCGTCCGTCTGGTACCGCCGAGTACCGCCCAGTCCCGGAATCCCCAGGCCGGAGTCCGTGCAGTCCCATTGAGTCCGTCCAGTACCGCCGAGTCCGGGCCCACTGGTGACGAGTTCGGTGACAGGAAAGCTGCACCGCCGGCCGGGGCGCGGTCAGTACTGGATGTCGAGGGCGTAGCGGAGCGCGCGGTCCAGATCGGCACGGGCCCGGAGGTCGAGGTGGCCGACGGGCTTGTCATCAAGTGACGTCGCCGGGATCGTGATCACGTTGTCGCAGGTGATCACGCTGGCCTCTGGGAGGCCTTCGGCGGGACCCACCTCGACCTCGGAGTGGATGCCGCGGATCGTTCGGGTGATCGGTGCACACGTCAGCGCGGTCAGGACCGCGATCGCGGCGTCGCGGGTGAGTACGCAGACAGGGCGCCGGCCCGCGGGCGGGCCGAGATCGGCCCACACGATGTCGGCGCGGGCTACCACTCGGGCGCGGTCTGCACGGCAAGCCGTGCCGCCACGGTCACCACGGCCGGATCCTGGGGGATCCGCCGGTAGGAGTCCTGGAGCTCGCGGTCGGCGCCCGCCGTCTCCGCCGCCTCGAGCACGGCGGCCGCACCGCGCCGCAGGAGCTCCGAACGATTCGTGCCCTGCGTGTCGGCCAGCCGGTCCAAGCGATCGACAAGCTCATCGTCGAGTTGCACCAGCACTTCCTTGCGTCCCACGGACCATATGTTAGACCATATGTGAGCAACCCGGCGATGTGCCGAGGATCGGGTCGCTCATAGCAGTGCTACGGCTGGGTGACGTTCGTCACTCGTGGCATCGGCACGCCCGAGTTCGCGCCTTCTGAGTGCAGCGCCAGTCAGGCGCTCCAATCGGGAGGACGACGATGCAACGATCGAGAACCTCGACCTCGGCGCACCTTCGTGCCATCGGCTTCGATGCGCGAACGCAGGCATGCCGCGACGCCCGAGCTTGGCTGGGACGGAGCGTCCGTTGGGATGACCGGCTCACGGAGCTGCATGCCCTCGCTCGTCCGGGTGGGGACTCGCAGGACTTCGCGCCGGGGCGACGCGCGGCTCAGGCATGCTCTGGTGTACTGGAGCGGCCAGGACGCTCAGCGGAGGTGTGCGCGTGACGGAGCGACCAACCGGGACGGTCACGTTCCTGTTCACGGACCTCGAGCGCTCGACCCGCCTGTGGGAAGAACAGCCCGAGTCGATGCAGGCCGCGCTGGCAAGTCACGACGGCCTGCTCGCCAACGCGGTCACCCACCATGGCGGGGTCGTGATCAAGGGCACCGGCGACGGCGTCCACGCGGTCTTCGCGACGGCCGATCAGGCGGTCGCGGCCGCCATCGCGGCGCAGCGGGCGATCGGGACCGAGGAATGGGGTTCGATCGGGCCGCTGCGGGTGCGCATGGGGCTGCACACCGGCGTGGCTGAGGAGCGTGGCGGGGACTACTACGGGCCGGTGCTGAACCGGGCGGCCCGCCTGATGGCTCTGGCGCACGGTGGCCAGGTGCTCTGTTCGCAGGCGACCGCCGACCTGGTGCGCGACTCCTCGGCACCGACGGTGCAGCTCATCGAGCTCGGGCCGCACAGCCTGCGGGACCTGGATCGGCCCGAGACCGTCTTCCAGGTCGCGCACCCAGAGCTCCCGGCCAGCTTCCCGCGCCTCCCCACGGTCGTCATGGGTGCAGGGAACTTGCCCCGTCAGGTCACGTCGTTCGTCGGGCACGACGAGGAGCTCCTCGCGATCCCGGCGCTTCTCGACGACACGGCGCTGGTCACGCTCAGCGGCGTGGGTGGGGTCGGCAAAACTCGGCTCGCGATCGAGATCGCGGGGTCCACGGCGCACCGCTTCCGCGACGGCGCGTGGCTCTGTGAGCTCGCGAGCGTCCGCGACACCGAAGCAGTCCCCAGCGCGTTGCTGGAGACGTTCGGCGTCGAGGCGCGCCAGGGCTCGAGCATCGACGACACGCTCGGGCAGTTCCTTGCGTCCAAGGACCTCCTCGTCGTGCTCGACAACTGCGAGCACCTGCTCCGGCCGGTTGCCGCACTCGTGGGCACGATCGTCCGCGACTGTCCGGGAGTGCGCGTCCTCGCGACGAGTCGCGAGGGGCTCGGGCTGCCCGGCGAACGGATCCTCGCCGTGGGTTCGTTGGAGCTCCCCGACGCCGATGACGACATCGACGAGGTCGCAGCACGTGACGCGGTGCGGCTCTTCGTCGAGCGCGCGCAGGCGGTGCGGGCCGGCTTCGCGGTCGACCAGACCAACGCCGTCGCGGTGGCGGAGGTGTGCCGACGGCTCGACGGCGTGCCACTCGCGATCGAGCTCGCCGCGGCTCGGGTCGCCATGCTCACGCCGACCGAGATCGCCGAACGCCTCGACCAACGCTTCCGCCTACTCACGGGGAGCGAGCGCGGCACCGCGGAACGCCACCAGACGCTCCGCGCCGCGATCGACTGGTCGTACGAACTGCTCGACGCGTCCGAGCAACGGGTGCTCGACCGTTTGAGCGTGTTCGTCGGGAGCTTCTCGCTCGATGCAGCCGAGGCGGTGACCTCGGGCGGCGTGGTGGATCAGGCCGACGTCTTCGAGCTGCTCGCAGGCCTGGTGGCACGCTCCCTCGTGCAGGCCGACACGGCCGGCAGCGAGACGCGGTACCGACTGTTGGAGACCGTCCGGCAGTACGCGCAGGAGCACCTGGAGGACGCGGGTGAGACCGATTCGATGCGCGCCGCGCATGCGCGCTGGTGCGCCGAGTTCGTCGAGGATCTGATGGCGGATGCACTCACCGGCGAACGTCAGCCGCGGAGCGGTGAGGGTGCAGTCGAGGCAGACAACGTGCGCGCCGCGCTCGCGTGGTCGATCGAGGTCGGCAACCTCGACACACTGCTGCGGTTCTTCACGTTCCGAGGGGTCGCGCTCATGCCCGTCGAGCTCAGCTTCGCGGTGCAGCACGCCGCGCCACGGGCGCTGGAAGTCCCTGGCGTCGCCGACGACCCGCGGTTCCCCCTGGTGCTCGGGGAGGCCGCGTTCTCTGCCGCACAGCGTGGTGAGTTCGCCGACATGGCGCGCTACCGAGCGGCCCTCGAAGCGAACCAGACGCCACTCGATGCCGACGCCGCCTCGTACATCGAGCAGCAGCTCACCCAGGTCGCGAGCGCCGAGGGCCGCATCGACCTTTGGGTCGAGCACGCGAAGCGCGCGGTCGCACTGCTCCGTGAGCTGCCCAGCGGTCCAGACCTGGCCACCGCGCTCGGGAACCTGGCCCTGGGCCAGACGATAGCAGATGTCGAGCTCGACGAGGCCGTTGCCGAGATCGACGAAGCGCTTGCCATCATCGAGGGAGACCACTACGCAGCACGCGCGTCGTTCGTGCTCGGGAATGCCGCGTTCGTGCTCGCAGACACGCAGCCGCAACGGGCGGCTTCCCTCATGCGCGCCGCGCTCGCCGCCGAGTCGAGCGGAGCCGGGCAAGGACTGCTGCACACGATGCTCGCAGACGTCGCCGAGCGGCTCGGTGAGCACCGACTCGCGCTCGAGTACTGGCTCGACGGAGCCAGGTTCACTGCGTGGGCCGGACTGAGCGAGGTCCTCGGGCGCACCCTCCGCCGGATCGCGTTGCAGCTGCTCGAACACGATCCCGAGACCGCGGCCGTGCTCCTCGGAGCCGGGCTCGAGCGCTCGGTGGGGTCGCGACTGACGGGGAGGGCGATCGATGCGCAGGACCGCGGCATCGCGGAGCTCGGAGAGGTCTTGGGGGCAGAGCGGTTCGAGCAACTGATGGCCCGCGGGCGATCGATCGACGACCAGGCCGCGGTCGCGCTCGCGCGGACGGCGGCGACGCCGCTGCTTACTGCCGAGCCCTCCGTCGAGACAGGCTCTCGACGAGCCCCGATCCGCACCGACGGTGCTGGGCAGGAAGCCGGCAACGTCTTCCGACGGGACGGTGACGCGTGGGTGCTGTCGTTCGCGGACCAGACGGTCCAGCTCCGCGACGCGAAAGGCTTGCGCTACCTGGCGCGTCTGCTCTCTCAGCCGGGGCGGGAGATCCACGTCAGTGATCTCGCGGGCGATGGTGCGAGTGAGGCGGGGCGCTCCGGACCGATCGACGTCGTGCTCGACGACGCGGCTGCACGCGCGTATCGGGATCGGATCGCTGAGTTGGAGGCCGATCTGGCGGAAGCTCGCGAGTGGAACGACACCGAGCGCGTCGCTCGTGCCG
>JALHSW010000343.1 GCA_022865365.1 Acidimicrobiia bacterium
GCTGCACCTCGGGCAAGTGGCCCGCGGCCGCGGCGAGATGCAGAGGTGTTTCGCCCAAGTCATTCTCGGCATTCGGATCGGCTTCGTGAGTCAGGAGGCGGGTAACCAGGGTCCGGCGATCATGTGGGTCGCGTTCTTGCCGATGTTCTTCATCGCGGCCGCGTACTACTACATGAACCGCGCTGATCCCGACTGTGGCACGACGTTCACCTGGGCAACGCGTGCGCTCGGGCCCCGCACGGGTTGGATCGGTGGGTGGGGGATCATTGTCGCCGACCTGGTGATCATGCCCAGTCTCGCCGGCATCGCCGGCATCTACACGTTCCTCCTCTTCGATGCCAATGGACTCGCGAACAACAAGTGGTGGGTGCTGCTCGCCGGGCTGATCTTCATCTTCCTCATGACGCTGGTCTGCGTGATCGGCATCGAGCTCAACGCCCGCATGCAGTTCTTCCTGCTGGCCGCCGAGATCATCGTGCTCGTCATCTTCGCGGTGGTTGCGTTCTACAAGATCTTCTCGGGCGAGCTGGCCGGGAGCGTCGATCCCCAGTTGGAGTGGCTGAACCCGTTCGCGATCGACTCGACTTCCGGCCTCGTCGGCGGCCTCGTGCTCGCGATCTTCCTGTACTGGGGTTGGGACACCGCAGTGACGGTCAACGAGGAGACCGACCACCCGGCGACGACACCCGGCCGGGCTGCGATCATCTCGACGCTCGTGCTGATCGGCATCTACGTGATCGTGTCGATCGCGGCGCAAGGGGTGCAAGGGGCCGACTTCCTCAGCGCAAACGCGGATGATGTGCTGAGCGCGACGGGAAACCTCGTCCTGGGTTCACCGTTCGACAAGCTGCTGATCATCGCCGTGCTCACTTCAGCAGCAGCGTCGACCCAGACCACAATTCTCCCCGCGGCGCGCAGCCAACTCTCGATGTCCGCGCACAAGGCGGCACCAAAATGGTTCGGCAAGGTCAGCCCGAAGTTCCTGACACCAACCAACGCGACGTGGTTCTTCGGCTTCTTCTCGATGACGTGGTATGCCGTCCTGACCGTGCTGAGCGAGGACGTGCTCGGGGCGTCGATCGCCGCCGTCGGCTTGATGATCTCCTTCTATTACGGAATGACCGGCTACGCGTGCATCGTCTACTACCGCAAGCACATCTTCACGAGCGTGAAGAACTTCTTCTTCGTCGGGGTTGCGCCGTTCCTCGGCGCGACGAGTCTCACGTACATCTTCGTGAAGGCGTCGATCGACCTCAAGAACGACACCGAGTCCTACGGGTCGGTCGGGGGCCTCGGGCTCGCGTTCGTGGTGGGTATCGGCCTGCTCCTCATCGGTGTTCCGTTGATGCTGGCCTGGTGGGGGGTCGCACCCGCGTTCTTCCGGCGGGGGCGCGATCCGCATCCGCACCCCGCGCCCGACGGCACCGGTGCCGCCGTGCCCCCGATCCTCGATGTCGGACCGATCCTCGACGAGGACATCGACGCCGGCGAGAAGACCGAAGGTGCGATCACCTGGACCTCAGGAGGCAACGATGGCCGGTGACATCGTCTTGGGGTACGACGGGTCCGACGGCGCGAAGGCCGCGATCCCGCATGCCGTGGCACTGGCCCAGGCGTTCGGCGTCCCGCTCGTGCTCGGGTTCGCCCACGGTGTGAACCCGGTCGGAGGCGGAGGCGGCGACCTGGCCCGGGCCAC
>JALHSW010000344.1 GCA_022865365.1 Acidimicrobiia bacterium
ACCTTCGTGATCGCCGCCGTCAACGTCGTCTTCCCATGGTCAATATGACCAATCGTCCCAATGTTCAAATGCGGCTTCGTCCGCTCAAACTTCGCCTTCGCCATGGGACGTACTCCTGTTGCTTTCGCAGTCGGGTCGTGAAATCGGGTCGTGAGGTCGGGTCGTGATGTCTGGTCTGACGCGAAGATCGAGAGGGTGAGGCCCTCTCGGTCAGCCGGTCCTGGTAGCGGTGGCGGGACTCGAACCCGCGACGCCGCGATTATGAGCCGCGTGCTCTGCCATCTGAGCTACACCGCCGAGCCCCCTTACGGACTCGAACCGTAGACCCCTTCCTTACCATGGAAGTGCTCTACCACTGAGCTAAGGGGGCGAAGGCCCCAGGCTAGTCGAAGGCCACTCGGCGCTCCCCAGCCCGGGCCCGGAGACGAGCGCCGGGTCGAGCGCCGAGCATGCGAGGAGCCCGTGGCTAGCCTCCGGCCATGTCCCCTCCCGCCATGTCCCCTTCAGCCAGCTCTCCTCCGCCGATCTCAGAGCTCAGGCTCCGCCTCGCGGAGCGCAGCGACGCGGAGGCGATCCGAGAGATCTACAACGTCGAGGTCCTGGACTCGACCGTCACGTTCGACCTGGTCCCGCGAACACTCGACGAGCAGGTCGCGTGGCTCGACCAGCACGCCGGCGGGCACCCGGCGGTCGTGGCGGTCGACGGCCCGCTCGTGGTGGGGTTCGGATCGCTCTCGCCCTACCGCAACCGCCCCGCGTATGCGACCACCGTCGAGGACTCCGTCTACGTGCATCGCGACCACCGCGGGCGCGGGGTCGGGCGGCTCCTGCTCGACGACCTGGTTCGGCTCGGGCGCGACCACGGGTTCCACGCGATCATCGCCCGGATCGTCGGCGGGCACGAGACCAGCATCGCACTGCACCAGGCCTGCGGGTTCGAGCACGTCGGCGTCGAGCGCGAGATCGGCCGAAAGTTCAAGCGGTGGCTCGACGTGATGCTGATGGAGCGCCTGCTCTGAGGCGAACCTGATGAGAGGCGTCTGGTGGGCCGGGCTGGATTCGAACCAGCGTAGCTTTCGCAGCAGGTTTACAGCCTGCTCCCTTTGGCCACTCGGGTACCGACCCTGGGGGCCGCGTACAGTAGCAGTCGTCGCATTTTCTTCGCCTGATGAGCCAACCTGATGAGCCAACCTGCTGAGGTCGTGTAGCAATGCCCACGTTCGACGTCGTGTCCGAGGTCGACATGCAGGAGATCCGTAACGCGGTCGACCAGGCCAGTCGCGAGATCTCGACCCGGTATGACTTCAAGGGAACGGACTCGACCGTCGAGCTCACCGAGAAGACCATCGAGATGCACTCCGAGAGCGACCAGCGACTCAAGGCGCTCGTGCAGGTGCTCGAGGAGAAGCTCGTGAAGCGCAAGGTCTCCCTCAAGGCGCTCTCCTACGGAAAGATCGAGGAAGCCACCAAGGGAACGGTGAACCAGACCGTCACCCTCAACGTGGGCATCAACCAGGACAAGGCCAAGGAGATCGGGAAGTTCATCAAGGAGCTCGGGCTCAAGGGCCTCTCGCACCAGACCCAGGGCGATCAGCTCCGGGTGAGTGCCAAGAAGCGCGACGATCTGCAGTCGGCGATCGAGGCCATGCGCGGCCACGACTTCGAGATCCCGCTGCAGTTCACCAACTTCCGGGACTGAGGGCGCACTACTCCGACGCGGCGCGCAGGCGACGCACTCGCTCCTCGGTCGGAGGGTGGGTCGAGAACAGGCCCGCGAACTGGAGCTTGCGCCC
>JALHSW010000345.1 GCA_022865365.1 Acidimicrobiia bacterium
ACCCGGACCCGGACCCGGACCCGGACCCGAGAGCAGGAGCACCCATGGATGTCGTGACCCTCGGGACCGGTTCGCCGATTCCCGACGCGAATCGGGCCGGTGCAGCGACCCTCGTTCGGGCGGCCGGGACAACCCTGCTCTTCGACTGTGGACGAGGGGTCGTGATGCGCCTCGCCGGCGCAGGTGTGCTCCCGCCGATGATCGACCGCCAGTTCCTGACGCACCTGCACAGCGACCACATCACCGACTTCAACGACGTCGTCACGACCCGCTGGGTGATGTCGCCCGTCGAGAATCCGCTCCCGGTCACCGGTCCGCCGGGCACCGCGGCGTTCGTGGACCGGACGCTCGCGATGCTCGCCGACGACGTGCGCTACCGACTCGACCACCATGCCGACCTCACCTGGGGTCCGTCGTGCTCGACGACGGAGGCGGCGGATGGTGTCGCGTGGGAGCACGACGGTGTGCGCGTGCTCGCCGCGCCGACCGACCACCGACCGGTTGCGCCGACCGTCGGCTACCGGGTGGAGGCGGAAGGGAAGGTGGTCGCGATCGCGGGCGACACGGTGCCGTGCGAGGGCCTCGACCGGATCTGCGAGGGCGCCGACGTGTACGTGCAGACCGTCTGTCGGCCCGACCTGGTACGAACCGTCCCCAGCCCCCGCTTCCAGGACATCCTCGACTACCACTCCTCGTGCGAGGATGCCGGCAAGGTGGCGGCCCGCGGGGGAGTGAAGACGCTCGTGCTCACGCACCCGGTTCCTCCGCCCGCACCGGGCACCGAAGACGAGTGGGTCGCGCAGGCGGCGGCGCACTTCGACGGGGAGATCGTGCTTGCGCACGACCTCTGGTCGATCACGCTCTGACGGTCTGGCCCTCGCCCCCGGCGGTGGCTTCCCCCCGGGTTCGCTCGGGGAGCAGGAGCACAGCCGCGATCAGGAAGCCGAGCGCGCCGATGAACGTCCCCAGGTTCATGAGCGTGACGTTGCGAACCTGGTCGGTGTCGGGGACCACCTTGGAGGCGATGGCCGACACACCGAACGCGATCGAACCGATCAGGTTGAGCCCGACGATCCACCAGGCCGGTCGGTGAGGTTGCCAGGCCCACCATGAACGGGTGACGCAGAGCCACGCGACGGCACTCGCGACGAGGAAGCAGATCGACCCGAGCGTGTCCGGTCGCCAGACCAGCTGGTTCGCTTGTGAAGCCGAGAGGTTCTGCTCCATCGCGTGGAACGTGCTGGCATTGAAGAACAGGGTGCCGGCGAACTGCACCACGGCCGCGACCCATTCGGCGCGGTGCGGGTGCCAACCGAACACGCGACCGTCGCAGGACTCGCGGACCTGGAGGTACGCCGCGGTCGTGAAGAAGATCGAACCGACGAAGAACGTGACGCCGTCGGTGGCGACCCCTACCGCCTCGACGTAGCCGGGGAGCGCGCCGAGCGCGAAGCATGTCGCCCCGATCGCGAACAGCACCCCCATCCACCAGTCGAGCTCGCCGGGGGCCCACCAGGTGGAGTCGTGCGGACGGTGCCGCCAGTGTGGGTGGGGGCTCACGAGCCGAACGTGGTGTGCGTGCTAGAGGTAGCCATCGTCGAGCATGTTCTTGGTCGCGATCCACCCCGGGATCGCGGGCAGGAAGTTGGCGACGAGCTGGTCGGTGAGGACCGCGGCGACCGCGACATCGGTCGGGACTCCGGCGGCCGCAAGCGCCCCCGAGAGACCCACCGCGGACACCGCGGTGTTGCCCCCCGGGATTGGGACCAGCGACGCGATCGTCGAGACGAAGATGTTGATCGCCAGCACGGTCCAGAAGTTGAGTGACCCGCCGAACGCTTCGATGCACGCGAGCAGCACGAAGGCGTACATCAGTGCGTTGATCGCATTGCCGCCGAGGAGGAGTGCGAGCTGGCGGGGTGAACGGACCGCAACCCAGATCGTGTCCCACGCGCTCTTCACCGGGGCGGCGACCGCCCGCCGCAGCCTGGGGATGCCGAGGATCAATGCGAGCGCCAACACGCCCACGACCACCGCGATGAGGATGAACGACTCGATGCTGCTCACTGGGATCTTGCCCGTGTCGATCGACACGGGGGAGAGCGCCAGGGCGACGATGAACATCAGGATCTGGACGACGATGTTGCCCGCGTTCATCAGGATGCCGCCGGACGCGACCGCAGACGCCAAGTCGGCACCCTGCATCTGCAGGAAACGGATCTGCGCGGCGAGACCACCGATGGCCGGCACCGCAAGGTTCGAGAACGACATCGAGAGCTGGAGCTCCGCGGTGCGCCACAACGGGAGCCGGATCGGCACGGTCCCCATGAGCGCGATGGCGGTCGCGATGTTGGTGGCGAATGACACCAGGGTGGCAACGATGAGCCAGCCGAGGTCGGCGTTGGTGACCGTGTCCCAGAGCTCCTGGGGATCGCCGACTTGGCCGAGCAGCGCGGCGATCGCGATCAGGCTTCCGACCGCCATCATGAGGTTGGTACCGCTCACCCGATAGAGCTGTTGGAGGGGCGGCTCCTCGGTGCCGGTGGCTGCCGCCGCCGCTTCCCGGAGCGCGGCGATCTGCTGCTTGGCTTCCTTCTTGGCGCGGCGCCTGCTCGGTCGCAGGTCCGAGCTCAGCGCACCGGGTTGAAGCATCGGGAGCGCCGCAATGACCGCGTCCTTCCCGACGCCCTTGATCGCGGCCGCGATCGCACGGTCGTTGCCAACGATCGCCGAGGTGCTCACCAGCAACTCCGCGAGGTCGGCGGCCTCGCGGTCCTCAGACGCGGCGCCCGAGGCTTCGGCGAAGTCGGTGATCGCCGGACCGCTCGCGGTGAGCACGATGTGCTGCGCGTTGAGTCGCCCGTGGTTGACGTGAGCGGCGCGCAAGGCGGCTGCTTGCTTCCACAGCGCGTCGAGAGTCCGGTTGTTCACCGTGCGGGGTTCGGTTTCGCACAGGAGCGTCCCCTCGACGGCGCGGGTGACGAGCAGTGCCGCTCCGGGCCCCGCGGTCCCGGCCGCGACGACGTCGGGAACGCGCGCGCCGGCTCTACTGGCGAGCAGGAGCGTGTAGGCCTCGTGCTCGACGTCCTCGAGGCGGGTGAGGTGCATCGTGGGCCCGCCGTCCTTGTAGACCAGGCCCCGCGTGACCTTGGCGATGAACTGTGCGTCGGCCTCGTCGCGCCCGAGTACCTGAACCGCGAGTGGACCCTCGTGGTCGCGGGCGACCATGCAGGTCGCCCCCGTCGGCTGGAGTGGGGCGAGCTCGACGCCCTGCGCGGGAACGCCGAGCTCGGCGAGGGCCGCGGCGACCTGGGCGCGGGTCGGGCGCCCGCCCGGGGAGCCGAAGACGAGGTGGATGAGGGCGGCGACGCCCCAACCGAGGAACATCGCCGCGAGGATCCCGTCGGGCAGCCCGGTGCCGAGGTACATCGCGGCGAGTGCCATCGAGATGATGAGCAGCTGGCCGAGGCGGCGCACGGGACGGGTGAGGTAGGGCGTTGCCGTCGCGATCACGGCGACGATCACCGCGAGGCGCACAACCGGGAAGATCGCCGTGTCGTCACCGAAGCGGGTCACGATGTCAAGGCTCTTGGTGAGGCCCGCTTCGTTGACGACGAGCACGCCGATCAGCCGACTGACGAACCAGGCGAGCGCGCCGGCGATCGCCAGGTCGCGGGCGAGGTGCCAGCGGCGCGCAATCAGCGCGGCGACGACCACGATGCCGACGGCCCAGAGCGCGCCGACCCGGTACAGCAACGTGAACAGCGAGTTCAGGTCGTCGGGCAACGTGTTGAAGAACGTGAAGAGGTTCTGCTCGGCCTTGCTGAGGTCGCCTTCGTGGGCGATGAGGAGCGCGATGACGATGACCGCGACGACCAGGCGCACCCAGTCGCTGGTGCGGCGCCGGTACGGCTCCTCGGATGCCGGGCCGAAGGTGTGGTGGCGCCAATGCTCGAGCCGCCCGTGCAGGTCCGGGCCGTGAGTCTTCGGCCTCGGCCTCGGCCTCGGCCTCGGCCTGGGCTTGGGCTTGGGCTTCGATGTGGCGGTCGTGCTCACGCAGGCCCCCGGCGATCGGCGTCACCGAC
>JALHSW010000346.1 GCA_022865365.1 Acidimicrobiia bacterium
CAGGCGATCCTCACGAACCTCGGTATCGTTCACGGGCGGGTCTCGAAGCACAACAAGGAGTACGACAAGACCTACGACGAGGTCTACGCGACGGGCGAGGACGCGCAACGACTCGTCGGGCTCGTGTGCTTCCCCGAGTCGGCAAAGGCGGCCGCAGCGGAGCGTCTGCTCGACCTCGCGTACACGGGCCGCCACGACACGGCAGATGTCGTGCCCGGAGTCGATCCCCGTGAGCTCTACGAGCTGCTCCCGCACCGCCGCTTCGAGCGTTCGGGCGACGGGAAGAGCGTGCGGACCGAGTTCGGTTTCCTGTGCGATCCGCGGAGCCGGCGCGTCTCTCGCCGCACGCTCGAGCGGGTCGCGGGCGTGGACGGAGTCGTGCTCCCGCAATGGTTGCAGATGGTCCTCGTCGACAATCTGCACTTCAGTCCGGTCGCGCGGGTGGGTGATGCTGGGGTGGTCGAGGTGTTCGATCTCTCGGTGCCGAGCACGCACGCGTTCGTCGGCAACGGCATCGTGAACCACAACACCGTGAACATGCCGGAGGAGGCGACCGTCGAGGACGTCGAGGAGCTGTACCTCGAGTCCTGGCGGCTCGGGATCAAGGCGGTCGCGCTGTACCGCGACAACTGCAAGGTCGCGCAGCCCCTCTCGACGCAGAAGCAGGCCGGGGCCAAGACCGACGGTGATGCGGTCGACGCGGCTAGCACGCTCACGCACGAGGTCGAGCGCATCGTCGAGACGGTCATCGTCCAGCGGCCCGTCCGCCAGAAGCTGGGGCGGGTGCGCTCGTCGAAGACGTTCTCGTTCCGTGTCGCCGACTGCCACGGCTACGCGACGGTCGGTGAGTTCGAGGACGGCCGGCCGGGCGAGGTGTTCCTGAAGGTCGCGAAGCAGGGCTCGACGCTTGCCGGCATCATGGACGCGTTCGCGATCTCGGTGAGCATGGGTCTGCAGTACGGGGTGCCGCTGGCGGCGTTCGTCGACAAGTTCACGAACATGCGCTTCGAACCCGCGGGCATGACCGACGATCCCGACATCCGATTCGCGACGAGCCTCGTCGACTACATCTTCAAGCGCCTTGCGGTCGAGTACATGAGCCTGAACGAGCGCCAGGATCTCGGGATCCTCACCGTTCACGAGCGCATGGAGCCGACGCTGCCGGGTGTCGAGGAAGCCACGACGCCCACGAGTGCCGGTCACGACCTGCTCCCGCTCGACGACCGCGCCCCGTCCGACGCGCTCCTCCCTCCGGCGGCGCCGCTCGAGGAGGTCGCCGAGCCACCGGCGCTCGCCCCGCCCACGGAGGCACGCGACGCCGAGGTCGTCCTCTGCTATGTGTGTGGCGACATCATGCAGCGGGCCGGGTCGTGCCACGCCTGCCCGTCGTGCGGCGCGACGAGCGGCTGCTCGTAACGCATCGGACCGCGAGGGCCGGCCAATGCTGGGTCAGGTCGCCCGGCGAGGCGGCCGGGGCACGAGCACTGACGTCCGATCCGCGTAGGCGGCGTAGCCGGGGCGCCGGGCGCGGCTGCGGTCGTCGAGCATCGGGATCGACGCGGCGAGGAACATCGTCACCATGGCCAGGGGGCCGATCACCGTCCACCACCATGCCGGCGCGGCGCTCACGGCGAACAGCCAGAGCGACCACCAGAACAGGATCTCGCCGAAGTAGTTCGGGTGGCGCGAGTAGCGCCACATCCCGCGGTCCATCACGTCCCCGGGCGCCTTGGTGCGGGCGAAGCGCCGCATCTGCTCGTCGGCGACGAGCTCGATCGTCGCGGCGGCCACGCCGATGACCAGCGCGATCCAATCCAGC
>JALHSW010000347.1 GCA_022865365.1 Acidimicrobiia bacterium
CGACGCCCAGGAGCGCCAACCGCTCGCCGACCGCCACGGCGGTGTCCACGTCCCACGCGGCGTTGGCGTCGACCCGGAGCGCAACCCGGGGGCCCACGGCGTCGCGGACGCGCGCGACGAGCTCCACGTCGGTCGGCACGCGCACCTTGACCTTCACCGTGCCGAATCCGACGAGTGCAGCGGGATCGAAGGACGTGTCCGTGACGAGTGCGTTGACCGCCACGTCGCCACGACGGGCCGGTGGGAACCCGTCGACCGCAGCCTCCACGGCGGCCCGACGAGCCGACGCGGGATCGCACGGGTACCCGGGGAACGGGGAGCACTCGCCCCAGCCGGCCGGACCCTCGAGGAGCGTGACGTCACGGCCACCGAGCCGGAGCCGGTGCTCGGTCAGCGCAGGCACAGGCCGACCGACAGGAGCGCCGCGGTCACGAGCTCGAGGCGACCTGTCGCGATGAGCGCCGCGATCAGCTGTGGCGGCTGGGTCGCCCGCAGCACGAGCCGCGCCGGCTGCACCGCGAGGGGCACGGCGAGGAGCGCGAGCAGCGCCCACGGGTACTCGAGCGCGATCGGCACGACGGCGAGGAACGCCACGACGAGGCAGCACACGTAGAGCCGACGCGCTCTGGACTCACCGACGCGCACGGCGATCGTGCGCTTGCCCGACACCGTGTCGGTCGCGACGTCGCGCACGTTGTTGGCGACGAGGATCGCGCACGCAAGGAGACCGACCGTGAGCGAGCCCCACCACGCGGCGGCCGGCACCCGTTCGAGCTGCACGAACGCCGAGCCTGCCGTAGCCACGAAGCCGAAGAACACCAGCACCATGACCTCACCGAGACCGAGGTAGCCGTAGGGTTTCGGTCCACCCGTGTAGAGGACAGCAGCCGCGATGGCGGCGGCACCGACGAGCAGCAGCCACGGTGTGACGAGGATCGCGAGCACCAGACCCGCGATCGCGCCGACCCCGAACGCGATCGCCGCGGCAACCCTGACCGCGCGCGGCGTCGCGAGACCCGATGCGGTGAGGCGCACCGGACCCGTGCGGTCCTCGTCGGTGCCGCGCACGCCGTCGGAGTAGTCGTTGGCGTAGTTGACGCCGATCTGCAGCGCGAGCGCCACGACCAGCGCGAGCACAGCGCGCACCCACGACACGTCCCCAGCGTCGGCGTATGCCGCGGCGGTCCCCACCAGGACCGGCGCGATCGCGGCACCCAGTGTTCGCGGTCGCGCCCCGGCGACCCAATCTCTTGGCTTCGCTCCCACTCCGCTACTCCCACTCGCCGGGGCTCGCTCCATCCGCTCCGCTCGCTCCGCAATCTCTTGGCTCCGCTCCCACTCCGCTACTTCCACTCGCTGCGCTAGGGACGCTTGGGGAAGCGCTCGAACTCGGGGCGGCGCTTCTCGAGGAACGCACGCTTGCCCTCCTGGGCTTCCTCGGTCATGTAGTAGAGAAGCGTCGCGTCGCCGGCGAGCTGCTGGATGCCGGCCAGTCCGTCGTCGGCCGCGTTCATCGACGCCTTCAGCATGCGTAGCGCCAACGGGCTGTGGTGCAGCATCTTGGCGCACCAGTCCACGGTCGTGACCTCGAGGTCCTCCAGCGGGACCACGGTGTTCACGAGGCCCATGCGCTCCGCGTCGGCCGCGTCGTACTGCTCACACAGGTACCAGATCTCGCGCGCCTTCTTCTGGCCGACCGATGCAGCGAGCAAGCCGGAGCCGTAGCCGCCATCGAACGAGCCGACCTTGGGACCGGTCTGGCCGAAGCGAGCGTTGTCGGCCGCGATCGTGAGATCGCACACGACGTGCAACACGTGGCCACCACCAATCGCGTAGCCGGCCACCATCGCGACGACCGGCTTCGGGAGCCGCCGCATCTGCACCTGGAGGTCGAGCACGTTCAGTCGGCCGATGCCGTCGGCACCCACGTAGCCGTCGTCGCCACGGATGCGCTGGTCGCCGCCGGAGCAGAACGCCTCAGGACCCTCGCCGGTGAGGATGATCACCCCGACCGCCGGGTCGTCGCGCGCGAGCTCGAAGGCGTCACGTAGCTCGAACAGGGTGCCCGGTCGGAACGCGTTGCGGACCTCGGGCCGGTCGATCGTGATCTTGGCCACCAGGCCGCCCTCGAGCTCGGCGGTCTCGTAGCGCACGTCGGTGAAGTCGGGCCCGCCGGGCTTCCAGTCCGCTCCCGGACGGATCACGCGGGGGTTGCCGTCGGGGTCGAGGGCGATCGAAGACGGGGTCGCCATGGGGGCCTCCGGGACTCAGCGGGGCTCCCGCACCCTCTTCACGAAGACTCTGGGCACGGGGACTCTGGGAGTGATCACTCCAACGGTAGGCTGTGCCGTCGTGTCCGGCCCAATCGGCTCGCCCAGAAGCTCGCCCAGCATGGGGTCGGACGCCGCGCTGGTGGCGATCATCCTCCCGCGCCCGTCGGCGGCGGCCGCGGTCGCTGCGGCGTGGGACGCCGGTGAGGCCGTGACCGTGCTCGACCCGGCCGCGCCGCCGGCGGTGCGGGCTCGACTGCTCGACCTGCTCCGCCCGACCCACCTCCTCGACGAGGACGGACGGCGCGACCTCCCGGGAGGCGTCGCGGTGGCGGGTGGCACTGCTGCAGTCGTGGCAACGTCGGGCACGACCGCGACCCCCAAGGGTGTCGAGCTCACCCTCTCCGGACTCGAAGCCATGGGCGCGGGGTTCGCAGGCGCCCTCGGCGCGCCCGCCGCCGACCGCTGGCTCGTATGCCTCCCGCTGCACCACGTGGCCGGGCTCGCGATCCTTGCCCGCGCGCGGGTGAGCGGTGCCGGACTCGTCGTGCACGCCGGGTTCGACATCGACGCGGTCGCGTCGTCACCCGCTGCCGAGCGGACGACGCTCGTGTCGCTCGTCCCGACGATGCTGCACCGACTGCTCGCGGCGGACGCGCCGATGCACACGTTCCGACGCATCGTGACCGGCGGCGCGCCGCTTCCACCCGCGGTGCGCGCTCGCGCCACCTCGGCCGGTGCGGTCGTCGTCGACGCGTACGGGCTCTCGGAGACCTGGGGCGGGATCATGCTCGACGGCGTGCCCATCGCCGGCGCCGGCGTGATGCTCGGCGACCAAGCCGAGGTGCTCCTGCGGGGGCCGATGGTGATGCGCGCCTACCGACTCCGGCCGGACGAGACCGTGGCCGCGTTCACGCCCCACGGATGGCTGCGCACGGGCGACGTCGGGGTCCAGGATCCTGACGGGTCGGTGCGGATCGTCGACCGCCGCAAGGACCTCGTGATCAGTGGCGGCGTGAACGTCAGCCCGCGCGCCGTGGAGGAGGCACTCGCCGACCACCCCGAGATCGACGATGTCGCGGTGGTCGGAGCCCCCGACGAGGAGTGGGGTGAGCGCGTCGTCGCGTACGTCGTGCCGCGTGATCCGCGAGCGCCGGTCACGCTCGCCGACGTGCGGGCGTTCGGCGGCGAGCACCTTGGCGCCCCCCACCTGCCGCGCGAGCTCGTGCTCGTCGACACGATCCCCCGCACCGCCGGCGGCAAGATCCTCCGCCGCGAGCTCCGCGCCCCTGCCTGACCGGGAGCAGGCTTCAGGAATCGCGGAGGGCTTCCTTCCAGAGGCGGAAGCGTGCGTGGGTCGCGCCATCCGGGCCGACACCCTCGCCGGTACCGTCGGCGAAGAGTCGGAACGTGAACACGCGCGCGAGATCCTTCGAATCGACCGCGGCGTATCGCGCGTCGGATTTCGACGCAGGGCCGGCACGCAAGAGCAGCCAGTCCCCGATGCGCCGCTTGTAGGCCACGAGGTCGATCCCGAGGTCCGAGCCCAGGGCCCGGACCGTCTCGGGGGCCTCGACCCACCGATCGGCCGGGATCAGGAAGTCGCGCTGGGGCGTCGCCGGCAGCTCGTCGGTGTGCCAGTCGCGCGTCGTGGGCGGCCGCTCCTCCGCCGGTGTGGCCATGCCTGCCATGCTCCCACGCGTGCCTCACGGCACCGCCGAGGGATAGCGTCACGCCATGCCCGATGATCTCGCCACCCTTGACGCCACCGCACAGGCCGACCTCGTCCGCAGCGGCGCGGCGACGCCGATCGAGCTCGTCGACGCCGCGATCGAACGGATCGAGAAGGTCAACGGTGAGCTGAACGCCGTCATCCATCCCCTCTTCGAGAAGGCGCGGGCCACCGCCACAGCAGCGGCCGGCCCGTCGGACGCCCCGTTCCGCGGCGTACCGATCGTGCTCAAAGATCACGACGGCAGCTCGGCCGGCGACCCGCTGCACCACGGCAACAAGCTCCTGAAGCAGCTCGGCCATGTCGCCGAGGAGGACTCCTACCTCTTCGCGAAGCTGCGCGCCGCGGGGTTCATCCCGGTGGGCAAGACCAACACCCCGGAGTTCGGTCTCATGACGACGACCGAGCCCGAGGCCTACGGTCCGAGCCGCAACCCGTGGAACACCGGGCACAGCACCGGAGGCTCGAGCGGCGGGAGTGCCGCCGCCGTCGCGTCCGGGATGGTGCCGCTAGCCCACGCCGGCGACGGTGGCGGCTCGATCCGCATCCCGTCGAGTGAGTGTGGTCTCTTCGGGCTCAAGCCCAGCCGCGGTCGCATGTCGCTCGGCCCCGAGGCCGGAGAGGGGTGGGCCGGCCTCATCCAACGCCATGTGCTCACGCGGTCGGTTCGCGACTCGGCTGCGGTGCTCGATGCGCTCTGCGGTCCGATGTCGGGTGACCCGTACTTCGCGCCGCCGCCCGCGCGGCCGTTCCTCGGCGAGGTGGGCGCGGATCCCGGTCGCTTGCGGATCGGCATCCGCACGAACGCACCGGCGGCGATGGCCGAGACCGACCCCGAGTGCGTCGCGGCCGCCGAGGACGCGGCGCGCCTGCTCGAGTCGCTCGGCCATCACGTCGAGGTGGCATCACCCCCGGCGCTCGACGAGACCGATCTCGTCAACTTCTTCGTCGCCGTGATGACCACCGACGTCGTGAGGGAGGTGGA
>JALHSW010000348.1 GCA_022865365.1 Acidimicrobiia bacterium
GCCGATGATCGCGTAGTCCTCGATGGGGCTGGCCATATGCGGGCTCCTGGGGTTCGGGACGAGAGGGCTCGGCGACGCCGCTTCAGCGCACGCTGCGGAACGCTAACGCCGTAGTGTTCTCCCGACGAACGTTTGCACGCGAGGGAGCGGAATGAACATCGAGGAGTTCTACGACGAGGACCCGAAGCGACGGGCCTCGGAAGAGATCGAGTACGGCACCGACTGGACCGACGCCAGCGGGGTCCGCACCGAGCTGTCGTGGATCGCCGACACCGGCGAGCTCTACGCGATGGCCGAGCCCGTCGAGCCGCTCGGATCCGACGGCATCGGTGACCTCTACGTCCAGAACATGCCCACCGACGCGGTCACGGTCGAGCTCCTCGGCACGTTCCCCGTCCGTGAGGACCTCGAGCAGAAGCTCGAGGGATGGGCGGCGGCCATGGCCGGCGCCAACAGCCTCGAATGGGTGCGCACCCGGATCGCGTGACCTCTCGTCGGCGCTAGCGCTCACCTCGTGCGTCGGTCCATGTGCTGCGTCGCATCCGCGCTCGCAGTCGCGCTCGGGCTCGTCGGGATGCCGACGGTCGCGGTCGCCGCTCCCGCCGCCTCGAGCGTCAGTGAGCCCACGGTGCAAGGGCCGGTGACCGGCGGCACAGGCACGACCACGATCGTCGGTCCCAGCCAAGACCTGCTGGCAACGAACGGGTACGTCGCCAACGAGTACTTCTTCGGTGGCACCGCGACCGCCTACCAACCCGCGAAGACGCTCGGCGCCGACGGCCGCTGGAAGTTCGAGGCGAGCACGACCGCGCCCTACACGAGCCGCATGATCGTGTACCGGCCCGAGCGCTCCAAGGACTTCAACGGCACCGTGTACGTCGAGTGGCTCAACCTGACCGCGGGCTTCGAGACCTCGGCCGTCTACAGCCTCGTGCACAACGAGGTGATGCGAGAAGGTGCCGCATGGATCGGCGTGTCGGCGCAAGCGGGCGGCGTGCAAGGCACCGACGCAGTTGTCGACGTCGCCGGCGCCCCTCCGGGTGGACTCAAGGCCACGGACCCGGCGCGCTACGAAGCACTCACCCATCCGGGCGACCTCTACTCGTTCGACGTCTTCTCCCAGGCCGGTGTTGCCGCTGCCGGGGGTGGTAAGGGCGTGAAGCCGCTCGGGACCCTGGAGCCGAAGCGCCTCATCGCGATCGGCAAGTCGCAGTCGGCGTTCCGACTGGTGAGCTATGTGAACGGTGTCCAACCGATCGCGGACGTCTACGACGGCTTCCTCATCTCGAGTCGCCACCGCTCGGGAGCACCACTCGGACCAACGGCCTTCGGCCTTCCCGATGACACCGTGCCCGAGACGGTGATCATCCGAACCGACTCCGACGTGCCGGTGCTCGTCGTGCAGACCGAGACCGATCTCGAGCAGTTCCAGTCGACCCGAGCGCGCCAGCCCGACACCAAGCGCTTCCGCCTCTGGGAGATCGCAGGATCGGCACACGCCGACACATACGCCGGATCGATCGGGTTCACCGACACGGGTGACGGGGCGGCCGAGCGGAGCATCCTCGATCCCGCAGCCGCGAACGGAGGTCCTCTCGGGTGCGCGGTGCCGATCAACTCGGGACCGGGATTCGCAGTGCTCAGCGCGTCGTTGTCGCACGTCGACACCTGGGTACGCAACGGCACGGCTCCGCCCAAGGCGCCCCGCATCAAGGTGGGCGCAACGACCAGGTCAACGGCACCCAAGATCGTGCGCGACGCGCATGGCAACGCGGTCGGCGGGATCCGGACCCCGCTGGTCGACGTCCCGCTCGCGACGCTGACCGGTGACAGAAACCCCGGCGGGACGTTCTGCTAGCTCTTCGGCACCACGACGCCCTTCGACGCCGCGACCGTCGCGGCCCTCTACCCGACCTCCGCCGACTACGTCAGGCAGTTCGACGCGTCGGCCGATACCGCCGTGAAGGCCGGCTTCTGGCTCGCGCCAGAGTCCGACAACTTCAAGGCCGCGGCGAAGCAGCTCGACGTCGGTGGCTGAGAGCACGCACGCTCGAAACGACGGAGTGCCTCGGTCGCGAAGGCGGGCCCGGTGAACATCGGGCTGCACATCGTGCTCTATGGACTCGTGGCCGCGACCAGTCCCCTCGCGCTCGGCGCCACGATCGTCGTGCTCACGAGCGGCCGTGGCCGTTTGAACGGCACCGCGTTCGCGATCGGGGTGCTCGTCGGGCAGACGTTCGTCATCGTCGTGCTCGCCGTCCTCGGATCTACGTGGGTCCCCGAGGGCGAAACCCAGCACGAGGTGCTGCGGGGGGTCTTCGATCTCGGGTTCGGGATCGCGCTCCTCGCCGCGGCCTGGCACCTGCGCCACGGGGATGCCCCGTTGCCGCGACCACGGCGACCGCCCGGACCCCGGACCACGGCGATCCAGGCGAGGCTCGAACGACTCAGCCCCGTGACCGCGCTCGGCACCGGGGCACTCCTCGGGATCGGTGGGCCGAAGCGCTTCGGGATCACACTCCTCGCCGCCGCGACCGTCGCCGCAGGCAACGTCTCGGACCAGGCCGAGGTCTTGCTCACGGTCGCGTACGTCCTCATCGCCACCGTGCTGGTGTGGGTCCCGGTCCTGCTCTACCTCGTCTTCGCCGAACGATCGACCGACTGGCTCCGCCAACGCCAGGCCTGGGTACGTGAGCACGAGCAACCGTTGATCTATTACCCATCGCTCGTGCTCGGGGTGGGCCTCGTCGTCGGCGGGGTCGTGCAGCTCATCGGCGCCGCCTGAACCGCCGCGGTGACGTATCTTTCCCGACATCATGGGTGAGGCGGGGCTCGGACCGGCTGAGACGAGCAAGGAGATCGCCGAGCACGCGCGGCACAACGCCGGCCACTCGAGCGGTCGCGACCGGATCATCACGATCATCGAGGCCGCGCTGCTCGCCATCGTCGCGCTCATGGCCGCGTGGTCCGGTTACTCGGCTGCGAAGTGGTCGACGGAATCACGTCTGACCGTCGACGACTCGGCAACCACGCGGAACGCGGCGAACACCGAAGAGCTCGCGGCGCTCGATGCTAGACTCGGTGACGGCCTCGTGTTCAACGCATGGCTGGGCGCGCACGCCCTGAACAACCCGACCGCGACCGAGATCGCCGTCAAGCGGTTCCGGCCCGAGCTGCGGATCGCCTTCGACGCGTGGCTCGCCA
>JALHSW010000349.1 GCA_022865365.1 Acidimicrobiia bacterium
ATGGTGCCGGCCACTGGTGCTCTAGTGTCAGTGCCGTCGCCGTGGTCGAGCTGGCAAGAACACCGCGCCGGTTTCGCTCCCCGCGAAGTGGTGTCGCGTCAGGCTCCGCGGTGGGTCGGCACAGCGCATACGGGCGCCACCTGAACGAGGTGATCGCCAAGCGGCTCGGGATCGTTCCCTGAGCACCGAGCGAGGCGCTCCACACCGAGAGGCGGATGGTACGGTCCGGCCGTGGCACTTGAGACGCCGCCGGCCCAGAGCCCACGCACGGTTCCCGGGAGTCCGACGGTTCCCGGGAGTCCGACCCGCTGGCTCGAGCTCGCTTTGCTGCTTCCTCGGGTGATCGGCTTCGTGGGCCGGGCGAGCCGGGCCGACGCCGACCGTGTTGCTCCGCCTCTGCGCCCGACGCCACTGGCGGTGGCCGGCGTCTTGTTCGATGACCTCGCCTCGACCATGCAGTACGTGCTCTCCGGGGACACCGCGGCGCACTTCGACATGGCTCGGGTCGACGACGCGGCCCGTCTCCTCGACAGTCGCGGCGACCTCGCCGACCCGGCCGCGCTGCACCCGGCGCCGCCGGCACCACCGCCCGACGAGACCGGTCTCTCCACCCGCCGTTTGGGCCACAAGGTGTTCGAGCACCTGATCTTCCCGAGCCGCTACGAGCCGCCGGCCGGCCTGCCGGGGCGCGACGAGTGGCTCGCCGACGAGTCGAACGCTCTCGCGCACGCGTATGTCCTCGAGCACGACGACGACCGGACGCGGCCGTGGGTGGTGAACCTCCACGGTGCCGGGGTCGGCAGTCCGATCGACCTCCAGTGGATGGGCTCGTTCGCCCTCTCTCGGGACCTCGGCGTCAACGTGATCCACCCGGTGCTGCCGAAGCACGGGCCGCGACAGAGCAGCCGCGGACTGACGTACCCGAGTCCCGACGGCCTCGTGAACTTCTACGCGTTCTCCCAGGCGATCTGGGACGTGCGGCGCACGATCGCGTGGCTGCGGGCTCGAGGCGCGACCACGATCGGCGTGCACGGCGTCTCACTGGGTGGGTACGTCGGCGCGCTGCTCGCCGGGCTCGAGGACGGGCTCGACTGCGTCGTCGCCGGTCTCCCACCGAGCGACATCCCGAGCCTGGTCGTCAGCCACGCGACGCGCTACCGCGGGGTCGCCGACACGGCGGCCGAGGTCGAGGCGGGAGCGTCCCAGCAGCTCAACCAGCTCGTGTCGCCGCTCGCGTTCGCGCCCCGCCCTTCACGTGATCGACTGCACATCTACGCGGCTGTCGGCGATCGCATCTCGACCGCGGAGCAAGCGGGCGCACTCTGGCACCACTGGGCCGAGCCCGAGATCTGCTGGATCCAGGGTTCGCACCTCCCTTCCTCGCTCTTCGGACCCGCGCGGCGCTTCGTTCGAGACGCCTTGACCCACTGCGGCGTGAGCGCCGCCTAGCCTCGCGACCGGTGTCCTACAACCTCTCGGTGCTGATCGAGTTGGTCGCGGACGCGGTCGGCGACCGCGTGGCGGTGATGGTCGGGACGAGGCCCGGGCTCACCTACGCCCAGCTCGACGAACGAGCGAACCGCCTTGCGCACCACCTCGCCGGAGCCGGTGTCGGACCGGGCGACCACGTGGGGCTCCTGCTCATGAACGGCACCGAGTACCTCGAGGCGATGCTCGCCGCCTTCAAGCTGCGTGCCCTACCGGTGAACGTCAACTACCGCTACGTCGCGCGCGAGCTCGAGCACCTCTTCACCGACGCCGACCTCCTCGCGCTCGTGTGCCACCGGCGCTTTGGGCCCGCGGTCGCCGAAGTCGCACCGCGCGTCGCGTCGCTTCGTCATCCGCTGATCGTCGATGACGACAGCGGCGCGCCGATCCCCGAGGGCTCGATCGACTACGAGGAGGCTCTGCGCGACTCGTCGCCCGCCCGCGGATTCGAAGGGCGCACGTCGGACGACCTCTACATCGCGTACACGGGTGGCACCACGGGGATGCCCAAAGGGGTGCTCTGGCGCCACGAAGACGTGTTCTTCGCGGCGATGGGCGGCGGCGATCCGACGCGCACTGAGGGCGCGATCACCACGCCCGAGCAGCTGGTCGAACGCATTCTGCCCATTGCTTCGGTGCAGGTGATCACGGCACCGCTCATGCACGTGAGCGGTCACTGGGGTGCCTTCGGCACGCTGTACTCGGGGGGCACCGTGGTCCTCCCCGAGCCCGGACCCTTCGACCCCGTCGCGGTGCTCGACCTCGCGGCGCGCGTCGGCGCGCACGTCATCACGCTCGTCGGCGACTCGATGGTACGACCCATCGCCGAGCTGCTGCGCGACCACCCCGGGCGATGGGACCTGTCCACGCTGTTCGTCCTCGCGTCGGGCGGGGCACTGCTGTCGAGCACGACCAAGGACCTCGTGAACCGGGTGCTGCCGAACGTGATCCTGCTCGACGGGTTCGGGTCAACGGAGACCGGTATCACGGCGAGTGAGGTGCGCTCGTCGGGGTCCGACGCGGCCCGCGGCACGCGCTTCGCCGTCGACGAGCGCACCGCCGTGCTCGACGACGACTTGCAGCCGGTCGTGCCGGGGTCGGGCATCGTCGGGCGCCTGGCGCGCCGCGGGCATCTGCCGGTCGGCTACCACAAGGACCCGGAGAAGACCGCCGCGACGTTCGTCGAGGCGAACGGCGTGCGCTGGGCCCTGCCCGGCGATCATGCGACCGTCGATGTCGACGGAAGCATCGCGCTGCAGGGCCGCGGATCGTCGAGCATCAACACCGGCGGCGAGAAGGTCTTCGCCGAGGAGGTCGAGGAGGTCCTGCTCGCCCACCCCGCCATCCAGGACGCGCTCGTCGTCGGGGTACCCGACGAGCAGTGGGGCCAGCAGGTTGTTGCGGTCGTCGAACCGCGCGCGGGCGAGTCGCTCACACTCGAGGATGCCCAGGGGCACTGTCGGCGCGCGATGGCCGGCTACAAGGTGCCCCGCGACCTCGTGGTCGTCGACCACGTGCAGCGCGGCCCGAACGGCAAGGCCGACTACGCATGGGCGCGCGCCCGTGCCGACGCGGCTCGACGCTGAGAGGGCCACTGCGACCGTGACCGCGTCGCTCCTCCTCGCGCTCGGCCTTCTCGCGGCGGGTGCGTCGGTCGTCGCACTCGTACCGTCGCGCAAGCCGGCCTTGTTCGCCGTCGGGTACTTCGCGTTCGGATGGGTCGCCAGCGAGCTGACCTTCGGGGTGTTCACCGCCGAGGTTGTCGCGGCGGCGACGCTGGTTGCCCTCGGCGGGATGGACTCATCGCCCGGGCCGATCGGGTTCGGGCTGTTGCTCGCGTCGTGGGTTGGTCTCGTGGGCGTGCAGCAGCGCAAGCGCGCCGCCGCGCCCGCGATCGAGTCGGCGCTCGTCGAGAGCCTCGGCCCGCGCTACCGCGACGCGATCCCGCCCGAACGACGAGCCGACCTGCCCGACGGCGTCGACCGCCGCGAGCCGCTCGGCAACCCGTTCGCCCGCCGTGACGGTCGAGTCGAGGTGGTGCGTGACGTTGCCTACGGGGACGATCCGGCCCACCGTCTCGACGTGTATCGCCACCGGGACCACTCGACGGG
>JALHSW010000350.1 GCA_022865365.1 Acidimicrobiia bacterium
AGTTTCGGGTCGAGGCGAGCAACGGTCTCTACGCCGAGCTCCGCGAGATCCTCGGCGCCGACTGCCTCCTGTAGCCCGTCGATGGCCGAGTACAGCTAGTCGCGGGGGGTTCTCGATCCACGGCCGGCGACCTTGCCGACCTGGTATGCGATGACCCCCACGATCACATAGAGGGCGATCGCGACGAGCGAGCGGGCGAGGCTCAGGACGGGCCAGAGCAGCACCCACGCGACCACGACGACGGCGGCGATCGCCACGAGGCGGAAGGCCCAGGGTGCAGTCGTGTCGTCGTCGGGCATCGTGCGAGCGTACCGGGGTTGCGAGACCCTCGACCCTCGCCACGCGACGCGGGGCGACCGGTCCGGCGCGTGCCATGCTTCGACTCGTGGAAATCGGCGTGCTGGGTGCAACGGGTCCGGCCGGACGGGGCCTTGCGGCCCGCCTGGCGTGCTTGGGCCACGATGTCATCGCGGGTTCGCGCGACGCGGCCCGGAGCGCGAGCGCGGTGGCCGAGCTGTCGGAGCGATGGGGCGACCGCTTGGCGACGCTCGTTCCCGGCACCAACGCCGACGCCGCCGCGGCCCGAGACCTCGTGATCGTCGCGACCACGTGGGACGCAGCCGTCGACACCACGCGGGATCACGCCGGCCTGCTCGAGGGCAAGGTGGTGGTGGCGATGGCCAACGGGCTCGTGCGGGTCGGCAAGGAGTTCCAGCCGGTCTTGCCCGAGGAGGGCTCGCTCGCGGCCGCGATGCAAGCGGTTGCACCGGGTGCGCGCGTGGTCGCGGCGTTCCAGCATGTCCCGGCGGCGGCGTTCGCCGCGCTGGACGAGCCGCTCGAGAGCGATGTCGTCGTGTGCGGTGACGACGATGCGGCCCGGGCCACCGTGCTCGATCTCGTGTACGCCATGCCGAACTTGCGCGGGCTCGATGGCGGCTCGCTCGCGAACGCGGTCGGCATCGAGGCGTTTGCAGCAGTGCTCCTGTCGATCAACCTGCGCTACAAGGGCAAGGGCACCCTTCGATTGCTCGGCGTCGAGAGCGGCCGCGAGTGACGATGCGCATCTTCGACACGGCGCAGCGCAAGGTCGTGCCGTTCGAGCCCGGCGAGCTGGTGCGGATGTACGTGTGCGGCATCACGCCGTACGACTCCACGCACCTGGGTCACGCCGCCACGTACCTTGCCTACGACCTGCTCATCCGTCGCCTCGAGGAGCTCGGGCACGAAGTGCGCATGGTCCGCAACGTCACCGACGTCGACGACTCCATCCTGCCCAAGGCCCGGGAGCTCGGGATCCCGTACCTCGAGCTCGCGGCGTCGGAGCTGGCGCTGTTCCGCTCCGACATGGACGCCCTCGGCATGCGGCCCCCGTACGCCGAACCGCGTGCCACCGAGTCGATCGACGGGATGATCGACATGATCAAGCAGCTCCTCGACACCGGGCACGCGTACCTCACCCACGGCACCGTGTACTTCGACGTCTCGACCTTCCCGCGCTTCGGTGAGCTGTCCCACTACTCCGACGACTACATGGTGAAGCTCGCCCGGACGCGGGGCGGGAAGCCCG
>JALHSW010000351.1 GCA_022865365.1 Acidimicrobiia bacterium
GCACCCGTGGGTCACGTCCTTGCCGAGGACAGATGCGTCGTTGTTGCCGTGGATGCCGATCTCCCCGTCGCCGCCGTTGAACGTGGTGAGCACGTCGGAATGGGCGGAGAGGCCGAACGCGTACGGGCCGTAGACGGTGTTAGGGTCGGGGGCTTTGAGCAGGACGCGCAGGTAGTACTTGCCGGGCGGGGTCGGGTTCTCGCTCGTGCCGATCGCGACCGGCTCCTGGATCAAGACCTCGTCGGCGTCGTGCACGGTGATCTGACGGTCGGCGAGCGAGATGTCGATGCTGAACTGGTTCGGGGTGAGTTGGACGTCCTGCTTGCGCACCCACCCCGTCGTGCCGTTGTGCCGTACCGGCAAGAGGACCTCGACCCAGTCCTTCTGCTCGGACTCGACGAGGAACACCTGCGGGATGACGTGATCGGGATTCTCGTCGAGCTGCCAAGGGTTCGGGTACGACTTGGAGGGGCTGGAGGCATCCGGCTGCTCGTGGACCGCGATCTCGGTGCCGACGGGTTCCGCAAAGAGGCTCGCCCAGGCAGGGAGAGGAGTCGTCGTGCCCGCGCCGGAAGATTCGGCCTTGCCGGCGAGTGACGGACCGTCGCCGCCTCCGCAGCCGGCCGCGAGAATTGCGCACAGCGTCGCGCCCGCAAGAAGTCGCACTACTCGTGAAGACATGCTGCCCACGATACATGCGGCGGTTCCGCTTCACGGTGTCGGGGTGACCGCCGGTAGGCCTCGGGCGCGACGCGCAGCTCCGGATCTCCCGGCTCGGTCGTCGTGGGGAAGCGTAGGGTCGCACGAATGTCAACGCAGGAGCCCGTTCCCGAAAACGCGACCGACGCGTTCGTCGACGGCGATCGCACGCTGGTGCGCGGGACCGCTCAGGCTGCGTTGCGACACCGCAGCTTCCGGATCGTCTGGTCGGGGATGTTCGTGTCGAACATCGGGACGTGGATGCAGAACGTGCTGCTCGGTGCGTACGGCTTCACGCTCACCCACTCCGAGACGTACGTCGCCGTCCTCTTCTTTGCGCAGCTCGGGCCGCTGCTGGTCCTGTCGACCGTCGGGGGAGTGCTCGCCGACATCTTCGACCGTCGCCGGCTGCTCCTCGTCTGCCAGTTCCAGCAGCTCGTGTTCTCGATCGTCCTCGCTTGGATCGCTACCTCGTCGCATCCCGACGAGACGCTCATTGTGCTGTGCGTCCTCGTGATCGGTGTGGGGAACGCGCTCGGGGCCCCCGCCCTCAACTCCCTCCTCCCCACGCTGGTCCCGAAGCCCGATCTCGCCGGGGCCGTCGCGCTGCAATCCGTGCAGATGAACCTCTCGCGCGTCGTCGGGCCCGCGATGGGTGCAGTGATCTACGCCGCTGCGGGGGCAGCGCCCGTGTTCGTCATCAACGCAGGGACGTACCTGTTCGCGATGGTGGCGCTGCTCGCGGTCCAGTACCCACGCCATTCGACGGTCCCGCCCGGTGAGGGCGTCATGCAGCGTTTCGTCGAAGGGTTCCAGGTCGCCCGGCGTGACCCTCTCATCCGACGGGTGCTCGTGACGCTCGTGGTGCTGTCGTTCTTCTCGCTCGCGTTCGTCGGCCTGATGCCGGTGATCGCGGCCGAGAACCTTGGCATCGAGCCGCGCTCGGTCGAGTACGGCGTCTTCTACGCGGTGTTCGGCCTCGGTGCTGCGATCGGCGCCATCAGCGTCGGCACCTGGTTCGCGGCGTTCTCGAAGGCGCGGCTCGTGAGGCCCGCGCTCGTAGCGTTCGGGCTCGTGCTCGTCGTGTTTGCGCTCGTCCGCTCACCGGCGGGCGCACTCGTGATCGCGCCGATCCTCGGCTACGCGTACTTCGTCGTGATCACGTCGCTGTCGACGGTGCTGCAGGAGCACGTCGACGACGCGATGCGGGGGCGTGTGATGGCGCTGTGATCATGGGTTTCGGGGGAACCGTGCCGGTGGGCGTGCTCATCGCTGGTCCCCTCGCGTCGGTCACGTCGATCACGTTCGTCCTGCTGATCGGTGCCGTCGTGGCCGTTGCGCTCGCCGGGTAAGAGAACCTCGTCAAGGTCGGCGCGCCCGGCTGAGTCGGGCAGGCGA
>JALHSW010000352.1 GCA_022865365.1 Acidimicrobiia bacterium
CCATCTGGAACATGCTGACCACCGGCACCCTCTACTGCGATCCCGGCGCCGACTTCTACACCCGCCTCAACCCCGACAAGGCCAAGAACCGGGCCCTCGACCAACTACGCAAGATGGGATACGACGTCACCCTCAACCCCGTCGCCGCATAGAGGGAATCTTCGCATCAGCGGTACGAAGTGCACCTCATGAGCAACCTTGAGTGACCGTGAGTGACCATTGTGAATGGCACGTTCGTGGCACGAAACGGACATCGGCACGGTGTCGAGCAACCGCAACGGGCGGACTCAGCAATCAGGTTGCGCGAGGCAGATCGAGCGCGCAGAGGCGCCAGGGGTGTTGATGCGATTTCAGTTCCTACGACGAGCGAGGAACGCGTAGCCGAAGACCTCGAATGCGCGGGCCTTGTCTTCGCCGACGGCATCGCCGAACGTGTCGACGGGCTCGCCGATCTCGATGTCTTCGAAACCGGCTTGCTGAAGCATCTGTCGCCAGCCCTCACGGGGCAGCCCACCGGCAATTCAGCCGGTCCAGAGGTCGATGTCGCGTAAAGCTTCTGGCGGTACGGGACGTCCATTGGCGATGTCGGCGAACTGCAGCACTCCCCCCGGGCGCAGCACACGGCGGATCTCGTCGAACACGGCTCGCTTGTCGGCACAGAGGTTGATGACACCGTTGGAGATGACCGCCTCGGCCCAGCCGTCGTCGACCGGCAACTGCTCGGCGAGACCTTCGCGGAACTCGACGTGCGTGGCATCCATCTCGACGGCTGTGGCGCGGGACTTGGCAAGCATCTCGGCCGTCATGTCGATGCCGACGACGTGACCGGTCGAGCCGACCTGATCGGCAGCGATGAATGAGTCGAAGCCGGCGCCCGAGCCGATGTCGATGACGCGTTCGCCCCTCTGCAACGTGCGGAGCGAGAAGGGGTTGCCGACGCCGGCGAAGGACTCGACCGCACGATCCGGGAGTGCACCGACGGCGGCAGCGTCGTAGCCGAGCCGTGCGGCGAGGGGTCGTCCCGTGTGGAAATGGAACGTGGCATGGGGTTCGAGCGCGACGGCACGGTACTTGTCTCGGACCTGCGCACGCAGCATGTCGGGGTCGACAAGGACTTCCTCGCCCGCGGTCATCGCTCAGGCTCCTGCGCCGGACGCGACCGGGGCCGGCGCGACGCCATTCAGGGAAACCACCGCCCAGACGGCGGATGCTGCTCCGAAGTGTTTCAGTCCCGCTTCAGCGTGTCCACCGCATCAGGACGCCGGTCCTATTGGGATTCGGCAAGCTCGTGTCGAAGCACGACCCACGTGAAGGGTTGGACGGCTCCACTCGGTGTGCGGTGCTCCTCGCGCTCATGGTGCACCAGGGTGAACGAGCGAGCGAAGATATCGGCAAGGTCATCGCTCGTGTAGCGACAGACCGGCAAACCCGAGCACTGGGTCGGGCCATCGTGGCTGAATACCCCGAGAACGAGCGCGCCGCCGGCCTTGACCCACCGATGATCGCACCGCGTTCACGGCCGCCACCGAGGCAGTCGTATCTCGTGTGCTCACCGCCGGTGCGACCTTGAACGAGAGCCTTCAGCAGTTGGCGAACCGCGATCGGGAGCCCGTGCTCGACAAGGCATTCCGTGACGCGAAGACCTGCAAGGCCCTAACGGCAGCGTACCGCCGTGGTGATCGGCGCCTGCGGTCGACGTGCGCCGCACGACTCGATATGGCAAAGTTCGCGTAGAACGGCCAAGCGAGGAGATCCCGCGATGCGAAGTTCCGTTGTAGCCATCACCGCCATGCTCACTGCGACTCTCGTGGTCGGCGCGGGCGCTCCCGCTGCCTCTGCCGCGGTCCCGGTCAAGGCGCAGAAGCTCCCCAAGGACGCGTGCGCCCTGCTGACCGACGCTCAGGTCGCCACGGTTGTCCCGTCGGGGATCCCCCAGGCGCAGCCGTCGAGCGCGACTCAGGTCAGTTGCTTCTGGCAGGCAGGCACCGGCGCGACCCAAAGCTTGGCCCTGGGCGTCGACAAGCTGACGATCCCGGCGGCCAAAGCGAAGGCCCAGCTCAAAGCGGCAGCCAAGAAGGAGGGCGCCAAGCTCGCCCGTGGCGTCGGCAATTTCGCCTACCAGAGTTCTCCCAGTCCGCCATTCAGTCAGACGGCGGTGCTCGTCGGCACCTTGGTGTTCACGCTCGACTTCTCGGCTGGGGCCCCGGTGACCGCCGCCCAGAACGCCAGCGTCCTGGCGATCGCCAAGGCGCTCGCCAAGAACGCCTGACCGGCTTCGGCGATTAGGCAGCCTGCGCGATGTTCGCGCTCGTCGTGGCGGTCCTGCTCGACTAGCCGGGGGCGCGGAACTAGTGCCGCCACAGCCAACGTTTGCCATGTCCCTGATCGGCACATCGGTGATGCCAGCGCACCGGCGGCTGCGGCGCGCGTTTTGGGGCGCGCGCTCCTCTCGGGGCCGTGTATGACGAATGCGGGAGTGACCGAAACCACCACGTGGGTTCGACGACTCTTCGGTGGCACTTGGCGCTGGCGTCGCCAGATGCAACACTGCGAACCCACCCGACATCGTCGAGGTGGGACATTGGTTCGCGCGTCTGGGGCCCGGGGAGGACTGCGGAGGAGGAACCGTCGAGATGGATCCTGAGCACATCATGCAAGTGGGAATGGGGTTCTTCGCGTCGAAGACCCTGCTGAGTGCCGTCGAGCTCGGCGTGTTCACCGAGCTCGCTTCGCAACCGGACACGGCCGATGGTCTCGGCGAGCGGCTTAGTCTGCACCCCCGGGGCCGTCGCGACTTCTTCGACGGCCTGGTCGCGCTCGGCTTCCTCGACCGAGAAGGAGCCGGCTCGGACGCGGTCTACTCCAACGCGGCGGACAGCGCGCAGTTCCTGGACCGGGACCAACCAACCTATATCGGTGGCATTCTCGAGATGGCCAACGCCCGCCTCTTCCGCTTCTGGGCCGATCTCACCGAGGCCCTACGCACCGGCGCCCCCCAGAACGAGATCAAGGTGTCCGGCCGGCCGATGTTCGACGAGCTCTACGCGGACCCGGCGCGCCTCGAGCAGTTCATGCACGCGATGGCCGGCATTTCCGCCGGGAACTTTCACGCACTGGCAGAGAAGTTCGACTTTGGCCGCTATTCGACGCTCTCCGATGTTGGCGGTGCGACTGGATTGCTGTCGACGATCATCGCGCAACACCACCCACAAATGCGCTGCACCAGCTGCGACCTCCCCGCCGTGCGTCCGATCGCAGAACGTGCAATCGCGGCCGCTGGTGTCGCGGATCAGGTGAGAGCGGTGGACCTCGACTTCTTCGCGGATCCAATTCCTCCGGCGGACGTGGTGACGATGGGGTTGATCCTGCACGACTGGAATCTCGACAAGAAGATGCGCCTCATTCGCGCGGCATACGACGCGCTGCCCGAAGGCGGAGCCTTCGTCGTCGTGGAGAACCTCATCGACGACGCCCGGCGCGAGAACGTGTTCGGACTCATGATGTCGCTCAACATGCTGATCGAGTTCGGCGACGCATTCGACTACACCGGTGCCGACTTCGCGGGCTGGTGTCGCGAGGTCGGCTTCCGAGACGTCGAGATCATCCCCCTCGCCGGGCCTGCGAGCGCCGGAGTCGCCTACAAGTAGCCGGCGAATGGGGCGCGTTGGGTGGCCTCAATCGCGACGTCGTCCGATCCGCGTACGCATCCCCGAGTTCGAGTTGGCGCGCGACCGAGCCCAGACGGATTTGCCTCATAGATCAACGAATAGGTCGACCACCGCCAGGGCGGTGTTCTGGGACAGTTCAAGAAGGCCAGGCCGTCGCGTTCCCACGAGGGTTTGAATAAGAGGACGAACCGATTTGAGCGACCGGACACGCGAAATGGCCCGCGACCAGGGCAATCGTTGTGATTCTGGCAACGGGTGGGCGATGCGGGTTTCGAACCCACGACCTCTGCCGTGTGAAGGCAGCGCTCTACCGCTGAGCTAATCGCCCGAAGCCCACGACATTATCCGCGCAGGTCCCGTTATCGTCCCCTGATCGGGGCGCGGGAGGCGACGTGGACGCTCAGTTCGTCGAGACCGCCGACGGCCGTGCGCTGGCGTGGTCCGAGGTGGGTGACGTGGGCGGCTCCCCCGTCGTGTGGTGCCACGGCGGGCTGAGCGGACGCACCGACGCCTCATTCGCGGCGCGGGGGGCGCAGTCAGCGGGCGTCCGGCTCATCACGATCGACCGTCCCGGCATCGGCGACTCGACGCGACGCAAGGGACGGTCGGTGAGCGACTGGGCCGACGACGTCAGGGTCGTCGCCGACGCGCTCGGGCTCGACCACTTTGGCGTGGTCGGCTGGTCGGGCGGGGGTCCGCACGCGCTCGCGTGTACAGCGAAGCTCGCAGAGCGCGTGAGCGCCACCGCCACCATCGGCGGGATGGAGCCGGTCCGCACTCGGGCCGACCGCAAGGCGTTGGGGCTGCGCGCCGACCGGCTGCTCATCCCGATCGCCCGTCACGCGCCCTGGTTGGCTCGGACCGCCCTCGCCGCGTCCACCCGGCTCAGTCCCGAGCGCCAGAAGCGGGTGGCGCTGCGCGGCTTCTCCGAAGCCGATCGCCGGGTACTCGAGCCATTGCCGCCCGAAGCGGTGGTGGGATCGTCGATCGCCGCGGCAGCGCCCGGCGTGGCTGGGATCGTCGACGACTACCGGGCCTTCGGATCGCCGGATTGGGGCTTCGAGCTCTCCGACATCCCCGGCCCCGTCCGCTGCTGGCAGGGACAAGAGGACGCCGCGGTACCCCCGGCCATCGGTCGCCGCCTGGCCGGGGCGATCCCCCGCGGCGAGCTGGAGCTGGTCCCCGACGCAGGCCACTTCCTGGTGCTCGAGCACGGCCAAGACGTATTCACGCGGCTCGTGACCGACGCCTCCGCCTGACGATCGGGGCCGAGAACCGAGGCTGAGGACCCGCGGGAGACCGGCGAATTGGCGGGATCCTGAACCGTGCGCACGACCCCTCTCGCGCGTGGGAGAATGGAGTCCTTGGATGCTTGAGGCCTGAAGAGGTAGGTGACGCCGTGGCGAGGAAGGGACGAGCCCGCCGGTTCCGCGAAGCGCGCGAACTGAAGCAGGGTTTCGACGACGGCCTGTTCGCAGAAGGCGAGCGCACGCTCGCCGACGCCGACGCCGACGCCGACGGCGATACCGACGACGAGGCGACCTGGCGGGACGAGGCCGAGGAGCACCCCCCGGACTGGGATGCGGACGACCCGCTCCGCATCGACGAAGGCGGCCGCCAGGCTTCGTAGCGCCCGTCAGGCGATACGCGGGTCCGGTCGTTCCGGATCGAGATCGAAGCGACCGATCGATTCCGCGACGACTTCGGCCTTGATGTCACCCGAGCGCGCGAGTGCGTCGAGTGCCGCGACGACGATGTTGGGCGCATCGACCTCGAAGTGCCGCCGCAGGGCGGCGCGGGTGTCGGAGAAGCCGTAGCCGTCGGTGCCCAGCGGGAAGAACGGCGCCGGCACGAAGCGGGCGATCTGGTCGGGCACGGCCTTCATGAAGTCGGTCACCGCGATCACGGGACCGTCGGCATCGGCAAGGCAGTTCGTGACGTACGCCATACGCGGCGCTTCGGTCGGGTGCATGCGGTTCCACCGCTCGACACTCAACGCGTCCTCACGCAGCAGCTTGTAGCTGGTCGCCGACCACACGTCGGCCGCGACGTCGTACTCGTCGGCGAGCATCGCCTGCGCGTCGAGCGCGGCGAGCATGGCCGTGCCGCTCGCGAGGATCTGGAGACGGTGCTTCCGTGGTGTCGCCGCCGCCCGGTAGCGGTAGAGGCCACGGATGATGCCGTCCTCGATGCTCTGGCCGTCCGAGTCGGGTGGCATCGGCGGCATCGTGCAGTTCTCGTTGTAGAGGGTGAGGTAGTAGAAGACATCCTCCGGGTCTTCGCCGTACATGCGCTCGATGCCCTCGCGCACGAGCACCGCGACCTCGTACGCGAAGGCCGGATCGTACGCCCGGCAGTTCGGGATGGTCGACGCGAGCACGTGGCTGTGGCCGTCGCAGTGCTGGAGCCCCTCCCCGGTCAGCGTGGTGCGACCAGCGGTGGCGCCGAGCAGGAACCCGCGACCGCGTGCGTCACCAAACGCCCAGACGAGATCCCCGACGCGCTGGAAGCCGAACATCGAATAGAAGATGAAGAACGGGATGACGGGCTCACCCCAGGTGGCGTAGGACGTGCCCGCCGCGGTGAAGCTCGCCATCGCGCCCGCTTCGGTGATCCCCTCCTCGAGGATCCGTCCGTCTCGCGCTTCCTGATACGAGAGGAGCAGTGCAGAGTCGACCGGCTCGTACTGCTGACCGAACGGTGCGTAGATCTTCACCTCGCGGAAGAGTCCGTCCATGCCGAACGTGCGTGCCTCGTCGGGGATGATCGGCACGACGCGGTGGCCGAGGCCAGGATCACGCAGCAGCGTCCGCAGCAAGCGCGCGAACGCGGTCGTGGTGCTGGCCTTCACCTTTTCCCCGGTACCGGCGAGAAACTCCGCGTACGCGTCGCGCGGTGGCAGCGTGATCCGCTTCGGGCGGACGACGCGTGCAGGAAGGGATCCGTCGAGGCTCCGACGGCGCGCCATCAGGTACTCGTACTCGTCGGATTCGAGCCCCGGGTGGTAGTAGGGCGGGTCGCCGTCCTCCAACTCCTCATCCGGGATCGGGAGTCCAAGTCGGTCGCGGAACACCTTCAGCTCGTCAGTGCCGAGCTTCTTGATCTGGTGCGTCGCGTTGCGCGCTTCGAGCCCGGCACCGAGCGTCCAACCCTTCACCGTCTTGGCAAGGATCACCGTCGGGCTGCCCTTGT
Source organism: Acidimicrobiia bacterium (assembly GCA_022865365.1). GTDB lineage: Bacteria > Actinomycetota > Acidimicrobiia > IMCC26256 > PALSA-555 > JALHSW01. Next base: position 6,861 of record JALHSW010000352.1, read on the forward strand.
GCTCGACCGCCATCTTGTAGGCCGCGTACAGCTTGCGGTAGTCGTGCCCGCCACGCGGGAGTCGCTGGAGATCGCCGTCGCTGAGGTGCTCGACCATCTTCTGCAAGCGCGGGTCGGGGCCAAAGAAGTGTTCGCGGATGTACTCACCCGACTCGACCGTGTACTTCTGGAACTCGCCGTCGACCGTGGTGTTCATCGTGTTGACGAGCACACCGTCGACGTCACGGGCCAACAGCTCGTCCCACCCGCGGCCCCAGATCACCTTGATCACGTTCCACCCTGCACCGCGGAACGTCGCTTCGAGCTCCTGGATGATCTTGCCGTTGCCGCGAACCGGACCGTCGAGGCGCTGCAGGTTGCAGTTCACGACGAAGATGAGGTTGTCGAGCTGTTCACGCGCTGCGATCGACAGTCCCGCCGTCGCCTCGGGCTCGTCCATCTCGCCGTCGCCAACGAAGCACCAGACGCGCGACGCGCTCGTGTCGGCGATCTCCTGATGCAGGAGGTACCGGTTGAAACGCGCCTGGTACACCGCGTTCAGCGGACCGAGCCCCATCGACACGGTCGGGAACTCCCAGAAGTCGGGCATGCGTCGCGGATGCGGGTAGCTCGGGAGTCCTCCGCCGAACACCTCGCGGCGGAACCGGTCGAGGTGCTCCTCGGTGAGACGACCCTCGAGGAACGCGCGGGCGTAGATCCCGGGCGCCGCATGCCCCTGGATGAACACCTGGTCGCCGGACCCGCCGTCGGACTTGCCGTGCCAGAAGTGGTTGAACCCCACGTCGTACAGCGCGGCTGCCGACGCGAACGTCGAGAGGTGCCCGCCCAACCCGTCGTAGCGGTGGTTGGCGCGATCCACCATCGCCATCGCGTTCCAGCGGATCGACGCCCGGATGCGCTTCTCGAGCGCCTCGTCGCCCGGAAACCACGGCTCTTCGTCGGCCGGAATCGTGTTGATGTAGTCGGTCGTGACCATGGCGGGCACACCGACACCGGCGTCGCGCGCCCGCTCCATCAAGCGGGCGAGGAGGTACCTCGCCCGGCTGCGACCCCGCACTCCCACCACCGCGTCGAGGGAGTCGAGCCACTCTTGGGTCTCGGCCGGGTCGATGTCGGGCAGCTGGTGTACGAATCCGTCGAGGAACACGCTCGCGATCGTACGCCCCTACCGGTCGGTCACGTTCGCACTTGCATCGTCACCCGGAGCGTCAGGTGCTGGCCAGGAGCGAGTCGCGCCGGAGCACGACGTCGAACCACAGTCGCGGCCTCTCGGTGCGCAACCGACCCACCACGACGCGGCCGTCGGTCGTGACGTCGTCGACGGTGACGAACTCGCTCCACCGATCCCCCGTCACGGTCGCGCCGTCCTCCGCGAGCGCGCGAAGCCGACCAGCCTGGGACCGCGCGGTCGCGGCGTCGGGATAGGCGAGCGCGACGACCAGCACAGGCGTGTCGGCGTCCTCGAGGCTCGGACCGATCGCGATGGCGTCGTACGGGGCGAGCGGCGTCGGGCCGCCGGTCGCGACGCCCGGTGCGACCTCTAGCGCCGCAAGGAACCCCGCATAGCCGCCGCGAGCCTGGAGCGCGTCGGCCACCGCGACGAGGTCGCGGTCGTCGGCCAAGGAGGGGACGGTGCCGGCAGCCGCGTCGATCGATGCCTCGACCGTCGCGGCAAGGTTGCTCCACGCGGCGTACGGCGGATCGACGGCGAGGTTCCCACCGATGCCCAGCGGGCGCAGCGGCGTGCGTCGGAGCGGGTCCACCCGCTCGCTCCCCCACGTGTAGTACCGCTTGCCTGCGTGGCGCGCCGTCGCGAGGCGGTCGGAGAACGAGCCGTCGCCCCGGACCGCCCGCCGGACGTGGGCGGGGTCGATCGAGCCCTCGAGGATGGTGAGCTGGCCGGGTGGGTCACCGGCGACGACGTCACGCTCGACGTCGCGGGTGCGGATCCCGAGCTCCTCGGCGAGCGGGTCGCCCGAGCCCGGGGCGGCAACCAGCGCCGACGGCGCGACCCCGGCGGTCTTCTCGAGGACAAGCAGGTCGTGGATCCGGTCGGGGTGGCGCGTGAGGTCGGCCGCGGCTCGCGCCGCGGCGTAGTCGTTGACGATCACGAAGTCGGCGAAGGTGCCCGATGCGGGGACCCGGGCGAGCAGGCTGCGCCACGGGTCGCGGACGGCGCCCGCGCCGGGTGCCGCCGCGAAGGGCCCGAGAGTCCCGGCTGCCGCCCCGACTACTGCGGCGAGCAGCGCCGCAGCCATCACCCGGGCGAGACGCACGGCCGGACAGTAGTGCGAACTCG
>JALHSW010000027.1 GCA_022865365.1 Acidimicrobiia bacterium
CGCGAAGAGTTTCCCGCCGCACCGCGATGGCAGGGTGTGAACCACCTCGCCATGGTGACGCCCGACATGGACGTGACCGTGCGCTTCTACGAGGGCGTGCTCGGCATGCGGCTCGTGGCCACCACGATGGCCGGTCCGATGCGGCACTACTTCTTCGAGATCGCCCCGGGGAACACGATCGCCTTCTTCGAGGTGGAGGGAGCCGAGACGTTCGCGAAGCCCGCCGGTGTGCCCCCGACGTTCCCGATGCAGTTCGACCATCTCTCGTTCGACGTGCCCGACGAGCATGCGCTCGAACAGCTGCGCAAGCGGCTGCTGTCGGCGGGATCCGACGTGACGCCGGTCGTCGACCACGGCTTCATCCGCTCGGTGTACTTCACCGACCCGAACGGGATCGCGCTCGAAGCGTCGTGGTGGGTCGTCGACGCGACCGGCCGCCCCGTCGACTACGAGGACCCCGCGGTGTTCGGCGACCCCGACCCGGTGCCGGCGGTGCGTGAGCTGCGCGAAGGCCGCCTCGGCGAGGTACCGACCACCCGTCTCGTCTGAACCGCTCGTCAGGATGGAGGCTGCACCCGAATGATCCTCACCGAGCTGCAGGTCGACGCGTCGACGTTCGAAGCCGGGACCGGTTGGGCGCTCACGCCCGACGGAGCGTGCAAAGACGAGATGTGCGTGCCGCTTCCCGACGATGCACGCGCTTCGCGGGGACGCCTGGACGCGAGCGTCATCGCGGGTCGGTTGGGGATGCCGCTCGTGCACGACGAAGAGCACGGCGTCTGGGCGCTCGGCCCCGAGACCACGGTCACCGGTCGCGCCCTCACGACGGCGCGTGCACCGGAGCTCGAGCTGCCCGACTTCGACGGCAACCCGTTCCGGCTCTCGAGCCTGCTCGGACAGAAGGTGCTGCTCGTCGCGTGGGCGTCGTGGTGAGGATGCCGCTTCGACCTGCCCGTGTGGCAGGCGCTGCGGGAACGACTACACCCGACCGGTCTCGAGATCGTGACGGTAGCGCTCGACGTCGACCCTGAAGCCGCGCGTCCGTTCGTCGAGGCGGCCGCGGCGCAACATCCGTCGCTCATCGATCGGGCCCACGTCACCGACGAGCGTTTCGGTTTCGTGAACGTGCCCAACGGGGTGTGGATCGACGAGACCGGAATGATCGTGCGACCGGCCGAGCCGGTGTTCCCCGGCCACAACCCTGTGCTCCAGTCGTTCCGCAAGATCGACCTCACCACGCTGGAGCCCGAGGCAGCCGAGATGCTGCGCGAAGCGCGCAAGATCACGAGTGACCCCGACGGCTACCTCGCGATGATCGAAGACTGGGCCGAGCACGGGGCCGAGAGCCGGTACGTGCTGTCGCCCGACGAGGTGCTGCGCCGAGCCGCGCCCCGCGGTGACGATGAAGCAATCGCCGCGGCCCACTTCGAGCTCGGCGAACACCTGCACCGTGCCGGCGACCACGCTGCCGCGATTCCCCATTGGCGCGAAGCACAACGCCGCTTCCCGTCGAACTGGACCTACAAGCGCCAGGCGTGGGAGCTCGAGGACCCGGCGCGCCAGGGTCGCACCGACGCGTACGACAGCTCGTGGTTCGAGGACATCAAGGCGATCGGCGCCGAGAACTACTACCCGCCGATCATCCCCTGAGGTCGGCGTGCCCTGATCGGCCGACGCGCAGTATCGCGGCCACGAGACCCACGGCGGCCACGAGACCCATGGCGACCAGGACTGTTCCCATGAGGCGCCAGGTCTGGTCGCGCGTCTCGCTGCGGGGCTCGGAGGCGAGTCCGGCGATCTCTGCCCGGACGCGTTGTTCGACTCCCTCGAGGTCACGCCGAGCACGCACGCGAACCTCATCGACCATGATTACCTCCCCGAACCGGCGTCACCAGGCACCGCGCTCAGGACCCTGGTGACGAATCAGGCGAAGTTGGGCATGACCTCGTCGGCGAACAGGCGCAGCGTCGCTTCCGACGCCCGGTCGAAGCAGAAGAACACGAACGACGTGATGCCGAGCTCGATGCGCTCACCGATGCGATCGACGATCGCGGGTGACGTGCCGATGTACCCACCCTCGTGCAGACCGAACCCGGGCGAGCCGAAGCGGCGCTCGGCCTTCGCGAGTGCGTCGCCGAGGGAGGCGTCGTCGGGTGCGATCACGAGCACCGCCTCCTCCGACGTGCGGATGGTGGCGGGATCGCGCCCGATACGGTCGCACTCGGCGAGGAGCACGTCGCGCTTGTGCTCGATCTCGCCGAGCGCGTAGGTCGGGACGTTCCACACGTCGGCGTAGCGGGCGACGAGCGGGAGCGTGCGCCGCTCGCCCACGCCGCCGACGTGAATGGGTGGGCGCGGTTGCTGCACCGGTCGAGGCAGGTTCGGGAAGTCGCGCAGCTGGTAATGCTTGCCGTCGAACGTCGTGAGCTCGGAGGAGAACATCTGCGTGATGATCTCGAGCGCCTCGCCGAGCATCTCGGAGCGCTCCGCGAACGATCCCCACGGGATCCCGACCCGCTCGTGCTCGGGCTCGTAGGACCCGCTCCCGATCCCGAGATCGAGGCGACCACCCGAGATCGCGTCGAGCGTGGTCGCCATCTTCCCGAGCAGAGCCGGATGCCGGAACGTGTTGCACATGACGAGGTGCCCGACGCGCAGGCGCTCCGTGTGCGCGAGCAGCGCGGTGGCGAGGGTCCAACCCTCGAACGAGGGGGTCTCCGGGAGCTCGGGCCCGTAGAGGTGGTCGAAGAGCCAGAACGACGTGTACCCCAGCTCCTCGCAGAGTCGGGCGCGTTGGAGGATGTCGGCGTACTCGAACGCGAGCTGGGGCACAAAGATCCCGAAGTCCACCCGGTCGGCCATGGGCGGCAACGTAACAGGGAGCCCGTCACGGGCTGCTCCGCGGCGGTCCAGGACGTCGCCGCACGCATGACCTCCAAGGGCCAGGTCACGGTGCCGAAGGCGGTCCGAGACGCCCTCGGGCTCGACGAAGGCGACACCGTCGCGTTCCGCGTCGAGGGTCAGCGGGCGATGCTCGCGCGGATCCCCGACCTGCTCGACCTCGCCGGCGCGTCCGACCTCATCTACGTCGATCTCATCGTCGCCGAGACCCTCTACGTCCTCGAGTCCTACTACGACGTCCCGCGGATCGAGCCGGGCGCAAGGCCGACGTGACCGAGCTCGCTCGTCGCGGCCCCGTGCGGGGTCCGGGCGGTTTGGTAGCGTTTCCCTGACACGAGCGTCAGATTCGAGCGAGGGCCCCCATGGAGATCCCCAAGATCATCAGCGTCGACGACCACGTCGTCGAGCCGAAGCACGTCTGGCAGACATGGCTCCCCGAGAAGTACCGGGAGAAGGGCCCTCGCGTCGAGGACCGCCGCTGGGGCGACTTCCGACTCTTCCCCGGCGCGAAGTACAAGAACCCCGAGGACCCCAACGGCGACTGGGGCAGCGCCTGGATCTACGAGGACAAGGTCATCTACGTCCACAAGAAGTTCGTGGCGATCCCGAACGAGGCGACACCCGGCGGCGACATCAGCAAGTTCGACCGCTACAAGATGGTCATGACCGCCGTCACCTACGACGGCATGCGTGACGGTTGCTACGACCGCGATGCGAGAATCAAGGACTTCGAGCTCAACTGGGTCGACGGCTCGCTGCCGTTCCCGACCTTCCCGCGCTTCTGCGGCCAGACGTTCTACGAAGCCGAGGACAAGGATCTCGCGCTCGCGTGCGTCAAGGCCTACAACGACTGGATGGTCGAGGAGTGGTGTGAGCCCTCCGGCGGCATGAACATCCCGCTCTGCCTCATGCCCCTCTGGGACATCGACCTCGCGGTGGAGGAGATCAAGCGAAACGCCGAGCGCGGCGTGCGCGCGTTCTGCTTCAGCGAGCTGCCCACGCGGCTCAAGCTGCCCAGCATCCACACCGGGCACTGGGACCCGATGTTCGCTGCGTGCAACGACACCGGCGTCACCCTGTGCATGCACATCGGATCTTCGTCAACTGATCCGGTCGCTTCGCCCGACTCTCCCGGCGGCGTCGGCGGCACCCTCGCGTTCAACAACTCGATGGCGTCACTCGCCGACTACCTCTTCTCGGGCAAGCTCATCGAGTTCCCCAAGCTCAAGCTCGCGTACTCGGAGGGCCAGATCGGCTGGATCCCCTACGCGCTCGAACGGGCCGACACCGTCTGGGAGCACCACGACGGCTGGCTGCACTCCAAGGACAAGATCCCCGAGCCGCCGTCGACCTACTACTACGGCCGCATCTTCGGGTGCTTCACCGCGGACCGGGTGGGCCTGGCCAACCTCGACCAGGTCGGCGTCGACAACGTCTGCTTCGAGACCGACTACCCGCACACCGACACGACGTGGCCGAACTCCAAGGAGTACGTCGAGAAGATGGTCGCCGACTCCGGCCTCGACGAGGAGACGACCTACAAGGTGCTGCGCGGCAACGCGATCAAGATGCTCGAGCTCGACCGCGTCTGAGACCGACGGGCCGGCAAGGCGGGCGCGAGATGGAAGTCGGGGTGCAGCGGTTGGCTCGAGCAGTGCGCGGCGTGTCGCTGGTTGCGGCGATCCTCGTGCTCGTCGCGGGCCCGGCCGGCGTCGCAGGAGCCGACCTGGGAGCATCGCGCCAGCGGTTGGGCTGTGTCGACGAGGAGCCGGCCGACCCCGACCTCGCGCCGCTCTGCCCGGCGAAGGCCAAGCCGGCCGCCGACGAGGTCCTGCGCATGTGGCGCGACGGGAAGCTCTCCAGCACGGAAGCACCGGCCGTGCCCTACGAGCGCGTGAAGTTCGTCCGCTGTTTCGAGGTCGGCAATGCGGGGACCGTGGCGTGCCGCTACCGCCGGGTTCGGGACGGCGCCCGGGTCGTCGTGAGGTTGCTCGCCGATGAGTACGGCGCCTTCGACATCGCCAACCTGAACTGCGTGAAGGCAGCAGGCGTCAAGAGCCAGGATTGCGAGGGCTACTGAGATCTCACGCGTGCCGTTCATGTCCTCGAAATCGGCTCAAGCTGCGCTGACCTCGGTCTGGCGACGGAGGCGATCCGCCGCGAACGCATGAACGATCGCAACCGTCGAGAGCAACGCGACGCCCTCGACGAGGTTCACCCACGGGACCCGCCAGGCGGCCACCCCGACCGCCGCGATCACCACAGCGGTCGACAAGCGCAACGCGAACAGCGGTCGCGCCGGCTGTCTGCGGGTACACAGACCGAGCAGCGCGAGACCGACGTACATCACCGCGAGCGTCGCCGTGACCTCGAGGATGTCGGACGCCGGCAGATGCGCCAACGGGTCGATCGCGACCATCTGCGCGACACCGATCGCGGTGCCGGCGATGCAGAGCTGCACCAGCAGATGGAGCGCGACCCAGCGCGCGAACCGGTCGCGGCGGATCCCGGCGTGCGGCATGTCCTGGAAGTAGGCGGTCCAGATCGCGAACGTGAGCACGAACTGGAAGCCCAACGCCATGAAGTCGACGTGGGCGATCGGCGCCGAGCTGATCTGGATCGCGACCTTCAGGAACGCCTCGCCACACACGATGATCGTGAACGCGCCCATGCGCTCGACGATGTGACGCTCGTCGATCGCAGCGACGCCACCCAGCCGCTGCGACTGCACCACCGCCCGGGATGATCGTCACGAGCAGTCCGACCACCCACAGGATCTGGTGCTGGGTCTCGGGCAGCGCGGCTGCGATGAGGAACGTGACCACCGACACGGACGCGAACGCCGACCGGTGGGCCGCGTACGAACCCAGCGGGCCCGGTGTGCGCGCCCGGCGCCAATACATGACTGCCACGGTCCCGATCAACGCGGCGTAGGTGAGCGAGAGATACAGACCGTCGCGAACGACCCCCTCTCGCGCCTCGCCCGCGAGCAGTACCACCAGGAACATCTGGATCAGCACGAGCACGCGCTGACCGACATCGTCGACGCGGAACCGGTTGACGAACATCGTCGTCGACACCCAGATCCACCACACCGCCACGAACACCCCGACGACCCACGCCACGCGCACGTCGTCGTGGAGGTGCGAGACGGCCGAGCTGAAGACGAGGATCGCCGCGACGAAGATGAGGTCGTAGAAGAGCTCGAGCCATGCCGCCATCGGGACGGCGGTGTAGGACGCGAACGGCCGCCGATCTTCGGATGGGCTGCCTTCAGATGCAAGACCGGTCATCGGCGCGGGCACATCAGGCGGGGAAGATGCACTCGATCCGTTCGAGCGTCGGCGTCTCGGTCACGGGCGGCACGTTACCGCCGCCCATGACGCACCGGGCCGAGCTCAGGCCGGCGGGCTCGTGCTGGGGATCCCGGGCTGGGCATCGGACTGGGGACGCTCGGCGAGCTCGACCGTCGCGGTCGCAACAGCTCCGTCGCGGTGGTAGGTGATCGTCACCGTATCGCCTGCGTCATGATCCTGGATCGCAGTCGCGAGCTCGGTCGCGTCGGCGACCGTGGTCCCGTCGACCGCGGTGATCACGTCACCGACCTCGAGCCCGGCCTCGTCAGCCGAGCTGCCCGAGACGACCTGGGTGACGCGCGCGCCGTCGGTGCCGCTCTCGCGTGCGACCGCGACCCCGAGGTACACGCGGCTGGTCGGGGTCGGCGCCGGGGGCGTCGGCCTCGAGTCGCCTGAACCGCTGCCGTTGCCGCCGTTGCCGTCGCCTCGACCGTCACGATCGCCGAGGGGCGGCAGATCCGACGGTCCATCGCGGCGGTCCTCGACGCGCTCGTGGTGGTCGTCGTCGGCGGTTGATCGGCCGAGCGCGAAACCGCCGCCACCCACGAGACCGACTGCGACCGCGATCCCGAGCAGGATCGCGAGCCACCGGGGCACGAAGACTCCCTTGCGGGGCGCCGCCTCGACCGGTGCTGCGGCAGGGGCGCCCTCCACAGCCGGGGACCCGGGAGTGGCGTCCTCGGGAGTGGCGTCCTCGGGAGTGGCGTCGCCCGGAGCGGTCTCGTCGGTCATCGGGAGTTCCTTCTCGTTGGAGGAGTGTCTTCTCGTTGGACGTGATCGTGCTCGTTGGAGGTGCAGGCGTTCGGGTGCGTGACGACCCGAGCCCACTCTCAACGACGCCCGGCCCGGGCGGGTTCCCCTTCAGCCCCTGCCCCCGGATGCCGATCTCACGGCATGCTGCGATCGGCCAGGCTGGTCCTCCTCGGTGCTCTCGTGCTCGTCGCCGTGGCCTGCGGCCCGAGGGTCACGCCGGCCCCTGCGCCTGCACCGCGACCGCCTGCACCACTGCCGGGGACCCCGAGCGCTTCGGCACCCGTCGTCACCGGGCTCGTGTGCCCGGTCACCGGCGCCGTCTACACCGACAGCTACGGGCCGCGCGGGACGGGCTTCCACTGGGGCATCGACATGTTCGAGCCGGCAGGCACTCCGGTCGTGGCCGTCAAGGCAGGCACCGTGCGCTTCGTGGCCAACGAGGGCGGCGGCGGCAACGTCGCATACCTGACCGGTGGTGACGCCAACGTGTACCAGTACGCCCACCTGCTCGACTTCGTGGGTGTCGACCGCCTCGTGACCCAGGGTGCCATGCTCGGCCACGTCGGCCGAACCGGGAACGCCACCGCCAACCATCTCCACTTCGAGATCAGGATCGCCAACATCAACGGGGTGCGGGTCGACCCGTACCCCACCCTGCGGGCCACCGGCTGCTGATCGGGTCACTCCGGCGCGCCCGTCGAGATCGGTGTCACACCCCGGCGCGACGATCCGGGCATGGAACGCACTCCACTCCCGGCACCGATCCCGACACCCATCCCTGTACCCATCACGGTCACCGAGCTCGCCGACCGGCTCTTCGCGCGCCACCGGCTCGACCCGGCGTCGGCGAAGCGACTCCCGGCACGGGTCAGCACCCTCGTGCGTCGCACGGTGCGGGCCCTGCCCCGACACGTCGCGAGCTCGATCATCGAAGCGGCGCCCCCGCCTCGCAGCGGTGACGCCAGCCGCTACGCCGAGGCGCTGCTCGGCCTGTTCGACGCGTACGGCACGCTCGTGCCCGGTTCCGTGCTCTCCAGCGTCGGCCGGCTCGCGGCTGCGCTCGAGCGGCTCGTCGCCGCGGCGAACGACCGCGTCGAGGGGTCGGTCCCCGGTGAGGCGTTCCATGCCGTCATCAGCGACGCGTACGAATGGCAGGCCGCGCGGCTGACGGGTGAGCTGATCGACGTGCGTCACGAGCTGCTGGAGGGCTACCTCGCGCTGGTCGGAGAAGGCTTCGTCTTCCCCGGTCGCTGGGCCGCGCTCGCCGCGTCCGAGCTCGCCATCGCATCGCGCGACGCCGACCGGCCAGTCGCCGCCGCGTGGTACGCGGAACGGTCCCTGGCGTGGGCGCCCGGCGCGCCCGACCTTCGCACCACCGACGCGCTCGTCACCAGCATTGAGACGCTCGTCTCGGTCGGGCACCACCTCAGCGCGATCGAGCACAGCCCTCGCTTCGTGGCCCTACTCGACTGGCGTCGAGGGATGAGTGCGCCAAGCGCAGTCACGTTGCGTTGCGCGCTCGCCCGAGCCCACTCCGACCTCGGCGAGCACACCCTCGCGATCGAGCACGCCGGGGACGCGCTGGCCCGGGCGAGGCGCGCCTGGGGCGGGCGGGCGCGCAGCACCCAGGTGTGCGACGCGCTCTTCGACGAGTGCTTCCAGCGCGCGATCGCCAACCGATGACGCTCGTCGAAACGTGCGAGAGTTCCCCCGTGACGGGGGACGCAACACCGACCGAGCGCATCCTGAACCTGGCCGCCTACCTCAAGCAGCGCGGCAACGAGGGCGCGTCGCTCGATGACATCGCCCGCAACGTGCGCGGCTACGACCCCGACGCGGCGCGCGACGAGCAGGGTGACCTCCTCACGGAGGGATCGGAATGGGAAGCGCTCCGCCGCATGACCCGGCGCGACCTCCAGGACCTGCGCGACGCGTGGGGCATCGACACGATCTACGACGAAGAAGCCCATCGGCACCGGTTGCGGCCTCCGTTCTTCACGACGCAGGAGCGCGCGGCGCTGATCGCCGCCGCGGCGGCCGTCGACGTCGAGGGCATCGACGGGCACCGCGGCCAGCTCGGTGCCGGCGTCGACGATGCTGGAGCCCAGGTGGTCATCCGCGTTCACCACTACGTCGCCGACCTGCGCGACGCGATCCAAACGTGCACGGTGGTGCGCTTCGAGCACGAGGGCCGGTCCCGCATGCTGCAGCCGTTCGCGCTCGGTACCTGGCACAGTCGCTGGTACGTCGCCGGCTGGGACCCGGAGCTGGAGGCGCTCCGGCGGTACCGCCTCGACCGCATCCACCAGCACGGTCCGATGGAACGGGTTGGCGAGCCTGGGAGCTACGAGGTCCCCGACTGGTTCGATGCCGTGCTGGCGTTCGACTTCGACCCCAATGCCTGGGGTCGCGACGCTCGGTTGCGTGCTCGAGTGCGCGTCGAGCGCGACCACCTCCCTGCTTTCCTCGCCGAGCTCGGCGGCCAGATCGGCGACGAGGTCGACGGCGAGCCGGTCGTCGCCTTCGAGGTACGCCACTACGAGTCCACACGCAACCGCATCCTCTTCTTTCGTGACCACGTGCAGGTGCTCGGTCCCCCCGCGCTCGTCGCGCTCATCCGCGACCACCTCATAGCGCTCGCGGGCGTCGCCTGATGGCCGCCCTCACCAAGCAGCGCCAGTTCGACGTGCTGCGCGCCGTCCTCGGCCTCGTCGAAGAGCGCGGCTCGGCCCCGATCGCCGAGTGCGTCGAGCTGACCGGCGTCCCCGACGACGTGCTGCGCGAGACGCTCCGGGCGGCCCTGTTCGTCGACTACTACACCGCGGACGGCTCGCTCGTCAGCGAGTCGTCGAGCTTTCTGCTCGACGAGCGGTCGGTCGTCACGCTCACCGCGAGCCACTGGCTGCGCGACGTCGCCGCCGCACCGCCGCCGCCCGACACTGCAATGCGTCTCCTCGTGGCGGGCACCACGATGCAGGCCATCGCCGAGCGCCCGACCCCCGACCTCGACCGCGCGGTCACGAAGCTGGCTGGAGAGGTGGCGGTGGAGCTTCGAATGCCCGTCGACGTGCCGCCTGTGCTCTCGACGCTGCGCGAGGCGCTCGATCAGCACCGATCCGTCGAGGTTCGGTACCTGAGCGACGGCGCCGACACGCCGACCGAGCGTGAGCTGCTGCCGCATCGCCTGTGGTCGCGCTGGGGTCACTGGTACCTCACGGCACGCGACGTCACCCGCGACGAAGCCCACCAGTTCCGCGTCGACCGGGTGCTCTGGGCAGTCGTAGGCGCCACGCCCTTCGATCCCCCCGACAACGTCGAGCTCCCCGAGTGGTTCGACCTCTCCGCGCACGCCCGCACCGTGCGCGTCCGGTTGCGGGCCGACTCGATCGAGAGCCTGCCGGCACCGCATCGCCTCGGGCCCACCACCGAGCTCGGCGACGGGCGGGTGGAGCTCGACGTGACCGTCACCGGCGACCGTCGCCTCGACCATTTCCTCGTGTGCCTCCCGGCCGACACCGAGATCATCGAGCCCGCGGAGTACGCCGAACGTCGTCGCCGGTACGCGGCGCGCCTGCTCGAGCGCTCTCCCTGATGGCCGAGCACCGCTACCTTCCCGCACCCACGGTCGACCGAGTGGTGGGTGCGCTCGTCGGCCTGGCGACCGGTGACGCGCTCGGCGCGGGCTACGAGTTCGCCACGACCCCGACCGGCGAGGCGGCGATGATCGGCGGCGGGTTGGGCGCGTGGGCGCCCGGCGAATGGACCGACGACACCCAGCAGGCGATCTGCGTCGCCGAGTCGGCGGCGAGCGGGCTACTCGATGCCGGTGTCGTCGGGCGGCGCTTCCTCGAATGGTTCGCGGATGGCCCGAAGGACGTCGGGAACCAGACGCGCGCCGTGCTGAGCGCGGCACGCACCGGCCAGGATCTGCACACCGTCAGCCAGTCCTACTTCGAGCGTCGCCCCGATGGCGCGGCGGGCAACGGCAGCCTGATGCGGACGGCGCCCGTCGCGCTCGCTCATCTCGGTGACGACGAGGCGATCGTGGCGGCCGCGCGCGAGATCTCTGCACTCACGCACGCCGACCCACTTGCAGGCGAGGCCTGCTCCATCTGGTGCATCGCCATCGATCGCGCGGTACGCGAACGACGCCTCGACGGCATCTGGGACGGGGTCGACCTCCTCCCGGGCGACGCGCAGACCCGCTGGGCCGGCTGGCTCCTCGCCGCCGAGACCGAGCCGGCGTCTGCGTTCATGCCCAACGGGTTCGTGGTGCGCGCGCTCCAGGCCGCGTGGGCCGCCATCCGCCAGACCCCGATTCCCGCCGAGGAACCGTGCCGGCATCTCCAGGACGCGCTTCACGCGGCGGTTCGCGTCGGTGACGACGCCGACACGGTCGCGGCGATCGCCGGCTCACTTCTCGGCGCGCGCTGGGGTGCGTCGGCGATCCCCCTCGCGTGGAAGTCGATGCTGCACGGCTGGCCCGGGTTGGCGACCCGCGATCTCCTCCGCCTGGCGGTGCTCGCGGTCCGCAAGGGCATCGACGACGAGGCAGGGTGGCCGAGCGCGCCCGACATCACCGGCTGGTACCAGGAGCACTACCACGAGCGGGCGTTCGACCTCGCGCTCCCCGACGACTCCGGCGTCCGGTTCGGCAACGCACCTGCGGCAGCGACGGTGGAGTGCGACGTGATCCTCTCACTCTGCCGGATGGGTTCGACGATCCCGGCGGGCGCAGGAGCCCAGCACGAGCTGATCCTCGTCGACTCCCCGTACCTCGGCGACAACCCGAATCTCGACTTCGTGCTGCGCGACGCGGCCCGCGCGATCGCAGCCTGGCGCGACGAGGGCAAGACCGTCTTCGTCCACTGCGTGGCAGGCATCAGCCGGGCCCCGACGGTCGTGGCCGCCTACCTCGCGTCGCGCCTTCGCATCGACGGACTCAGCGCCCTCGAGCGCGTCACCCAGGCACACCCGCGAGCACATCCGAACCCGGGCTTCTGCGAGGCCCTCGGGCGACTCCGCTGAAGGTCAGCCCAGGACGGCCGACGCGAACGCGCGCATCTCGCGCGCGACGTCGGGGCCGGCAGGGGTATAGAGCAGCTCGGTCGCGCCGGCTGCGAACGCCGCGCCGGCTCGAGCGTGCAGGTCGTCGACGGTGCCGACCCACCCGAAGCCACCGAGAAGATCGCCGGCGGCGTCGACAGTCACTCGGTCCCGATCGGTCACGTGGGTGGCGTGGCCCTCATGGACGGCGAGGTGGCGTTCACCCTCGGGTCGTTCGGCCTCGATCGCCCCGCGCCACTCGGTACCGAGCGGGAGACTGTCGACCGCGTCGCCGGCGACCTGCCAGATGCCGTGGTACGCAAGCACACCCCAGGGACCCAGGGCTTCCCTGACGCGCGCCGTCGAGATGTCCTCACCGTCGTCGAGCACGGTGCCGTTCACCATCTGTACGACCCAGTCCATTCCCTCGAGCGGCCCGCCGGCCGCACCGATCGTGATCACCCCATCGGCGATCTCGCGCGCGATCTCCTTGCCCTTGGGGCCGAGCGCGGAGAGGAGCAGCGGAACGTCGATGGGGCGAGCGGGCGCGAGGTCGGGGTGGTGGATCATCTGGGTCTTGGCGCCGTCGATCTCCACGACCTCACCGCGGAGCAGCGCGCGCAGCTGTTCGAGGTAGCGGCGCGTCGTGGCCCACGAGAGCGCGTCCTTCCCCAGCACCCAGCGGGCAGTCGCTCCGGTCCCGAACCCGCACACCAAGCGTCCCGGCGCGAGTCCTTCGATCGTCGCGATCGCCGATGCCGTCGTCATCACATGGCGGAGGTTGGGCACGAGCACCGCGGTGCCGAGTGGGATCTCGGTGTGCTCGGCAACGAGCGCGAGCCACACCCAGATGTCCTCGTAGAGCGCGGCGGAGTCGAACAGCCAGACTCGGCTGTAGCCGAGGTCCTCGGCACGCTTGGCGAGCTCGATCGAGCGCGGCCCGGGCGGGAACCCGACCGACACGCGGCGCGGGTCCACCGCCGCGGCGTCATTCGGCAAGGCGCGCCTCGGCGTCCCGTATCTCGCCGACCATGCGGTCGATGTCGGCTTCGGCCGTGGCCGGCGCCGCACCCGTGCGCTGCAGATAGACGATGCCGCCGATCTGCTCCTTCGCCTCCGAGATCTGCTTCTTCGTCTTGACCTCGTCGACCTTCTCCTGGCCGGCCTTCAGACCTTCTTGCGCCTTGTCGCCGACGACCTTGGCCGCGTCCTTTGCCTTGTCGAGCAATCCCATGGTGGTGCCTCCTGCTGTTGGTGCGGGTCCCCCGCTGATGAATGTGCTGACACGCGCAGACTACCGAGCGTCGGACGCCGGGCGGACGTCGTGCTCCAGGAAGTCGACGACGGCGCTCGAGAACGCGTCGTTCTGGTCGCCGGCGACCATGTGCGACGCATCGCCGACGTCGGCCAGCTTCGACCCGGGGATCTTCGTGAGGAAGTCCTGGATGCCCTCGTCGGTCACGACATCGCTGAGCAACCCGCGAACGAGCAGCGTCGGAACCCGGATGTTTGCGAGCGCAGCCTCGAAGAGCCCCTGGAAGTCCTCCTGGGGCACCTCGGTGCGACCCCGGCCGATGAACTTCGGATCCCAGTGCCAGTACCAGCGACCGTCGGGCTTCTGCCGGAGCACTTTCATCAGCCCGGCCGGGTTCACGCGCTTCGTGCGGTTGGGGGTGTATGCGGCGATCGCCTGGGCGGCGTCCTCGAGGGTCGCGAACCCTCCGAGACCCGAGCTCATGAAGTCGTGGATGCGCTGGATGCCTTCGGGGTTCGACCGGTGGGTGATGTCGACGACGACGAGACCGGACGAGACCTCACGGTCGCTGCCCCCCTCCGCGATCATCGCGGCGACCCCGCCGAGCGAAGCGCCGACGAGCACCGGCGGGCGCCCGAGTGCGTCGCAGACGGCGACGCAGTCGCCCGCGTACGCGGTGAACGAGTAGTCACCGTTGAGCGCCCACTCGCTGTCGCCGTGACCGCGCAGGTCCATCGACACCGCACGCCACCCGTGCTCGGCGAGGGTCTGCGCCGTGCCGCCCCACGCGTGGCGGGTCTGGCCGCCGCCGTGCATGAGCAGCACGGGCCACGCGTCGTCGTCGCCCCACACGTCACCGACGAGGTGGAGATTCTCGAACCCCTCGAAACGCACGAGCCGTGGTTCCATGTGCGCATCCTGCCATGCGCCGCTTCGCTACTCCGCCGGCCAAGTGAGCCCGTGTTGACGCAGAGCCTCGTCGAGTGCCTGAGCGAAGACGTCGACCTCTCCGCCGCACGCTTCGAGCGCGTCGCGATCGAGGAGGAGCACGAGGTCGGACCCCGTGTCGGCGAGCACGTACGGCGCCTCCGTCCCGGCGGCGGCCGGCACCTCGGGCGGCTGGTCGTCGCGGTGGAACAGCTCGAACGGGACCGGAAGGTCCGCGCGGCAGGCCTTCCACCCGCTCCGCTGGCGGATCGGCGAATGGGTGATGTCGCAGAGGGCGCAGTGCGCGCGCCCGAGGCGCGCCCCGATCCAGTATGCGACCTCGCCGCGGAAGCTGGCGTCGGCGTCGTACACCCCCACGAGCCGCTGTACCGGACGACGAACCGGGTGGGGGTCACTCATCGGTGTACACCGGCGCGCGCCCTTCCTTCCAGGCCGCGATCTTCTCCTCGAAGTTCCCGGTCGTGAGACGCACGTAGAGCTGCGCCTGCCCTTCGTGGTTCATGTGCGAGTGCAGCCCCCCGGCGTCGTAGCTCGCCCAGAGCAGCTGCTTCGTGAGCTCCACACCAATCTGGCTGAACCCGATGATCCGCTCGGCAATCTCGTAGCAGTGCTCGAGCAACTCGTCGCCGGCGACGACCTTCGAGAGAAAGCCGATGCGGTCGGCCTCCTCGGCGTCGACATCGCGTCCGGTCAGCAGGATGTCGAAGGCACGCGCGAACCCGATCTGGCGAGGGAGCAGATAGCTGATCCCGAGCTCGGCCGACGTCAACCCGTTGTTGATTCCTGCGGCACGGAAGTACGCGGTCTCGGACGCGACGCGGATGTCGGCTGCCGAGGCGAGGCAGAAGCCACCACCGATTGCGGCACCATTGACGGCGGCAATCACCGGCTGGTGCATGTCGCGCACCGCGAGGATCACCTCATCGAGGATGCGCATCGCCCGCCTCGCGATGCTCGTCTTCTTGAGACCGGAGATGTTGGGCACCATGCCTGATCCAACGAGGTCGGCACCGGAGCAGAACCCCGGGCCGGCGCCAGTGATCACAACGACGCGACAGTCGTTGTCGAGGCTGACCTCATGCAGCGCGTCGCGCAGTGGCACCATCACGTCGAACGCCATCGCGTTCATCCGCTCGGGGCGGTTCAGCGTGACCAGGGTGACGTGGGGTCGGGGCTGCTCGATCTGGATGAAGGACATCGACGGCTCCTCGGCGTGGCGACGGGACAGTCTCGCGTGTGCGGCCTCGCGGCCCTGGCCTGCTACCCAGGCACGGCCTCGGGAACGACTCCCTCGGGAACAATCTCGATGATCACCTTGCCCGTGGTCGCACGGTCGGCGACAGCCTGGAGTGCGTCGCGCACGTCGTCGAGTGGGTAGACCACAGAGACGTGCGGCGTCACCCGTCCTGCGCCGAGCAGCTCGAGGAGCTCCTCACGATCGCGACGAGCATCGTCGGCCGAATGCTCGAGGAAGCCCCGCATCTCGAGACCTTGCACCGTGATCCCCTTGAGGAGGACGAGGTTGAGCGGGATCCTCGGGATCTCACCGCTCGCGAAGCCAACGCAGACGAACCGACCGCCCCATCGCATCGCGCGGAGCGCGGCCTCCGAGTACGGGCCGCCGACGGGATCGATGACACCGTCGGCGCCGCCATCGGTGAGCTCCTTGATGCGCTGCTTGAGATCCTCGTCCCGGTAGTCGACGACCGCGTCGGCACCACGGTCGCGACAGACCGCGAGACGTTCAGGACCTGCAGCCGCGGCGAGCACTCGGGCTCCGAGCACCTGCGTGAGCTCCACCGACGCCAGCCCCACGCCTCCTGCTGCGCCCAAGACGACCACCCACTCCCCCACCTGCACGCGCGCGACACTGCGCAGCGCGTGGTACGCGGTGCTGTGCGCCACCCCGAACGCCGCACCACGACGGAAGTCGACCCCGTCGGGGATGCGCGTGAGGGACGCCGCCGGCACGGCCACCTGCTCGGCGAAGGCCCCGACGAAGGTCGCCCCGAACACCCGGTCCCCATGAGCAAACGTGGTGACGTCGGGACCGACCTCCTCGACGACACCGGCAAGCTCACTCCCGGGGATGAACGGCAGCGGCACCGAGACCTGGTACTTGTTTTCGAGGATCAAGAGGTCGGGAAAGTTGATGGCCGCCGCGCGCACGCCGACACGAACCAGGCCCGGACCGAGAGCGGGCTCAGGGACGTCCTCGACGACCACCGCGCCGATTCCTCCGTAGGTTTCGCAGCGCGCCGCGCGCACGGCTCAGCTCGCGGACGCGGAGGCCGGCGAGCCCGGCCGCAGGACGTAATCCTCAGCGCTCTCGTCGAGGTCCATCTCGATCACGCCCCGGGCGCGTGCCGCCTTGCAGAACTGGAGAAAGCTCCGGAATCCGAACTTCTTCTCGCTGAAGTCGGGCTGCTGCTTGCGCAGCACGGTCTTCAGTCCGGAGAGCTGGGGCGGGCCCGACTTCTTGGTGATGCGCTCGACCGTCGCGCGGAGCAGCTCGAACGCGGCGGCCTCGTCGTCGGCGGCCGCCGGAAACCCGACCTCGGGGTCGCCTTGCGCCCCGCCGTCACGACGCTCGATGACGCCACGCTCGGCGAGGTGACGCACCAGCTCACCGAAGCCACGGAAGCCGTAGTTCGCCTCGTTGAACGTCGGGTCCTTGCGCAGAATCGTGCGCTTGAGCATCGACGCGAGCACCGGTCCACTCGTGCTTCGCTCGAGCCCGGCGAGGGTCTGGGTGACGAGCACCTCGAGGTCGGCGGGGTCGGCCTTCGCCACCTTCTCGGACTCAGGCTCGGACTCGGCTTCCGCCGCACCCGCGGGCCCGACCGGCGCGGTCGTGCGCGTACGGGTCCGCCCTGCCGACGCACGCTTCGCTCGTCGGGGTGCAGCGGCCTCGACGCCCTCGAGCTGCTCATAGAAGAGGAACTCGTCACACGCGGGCGGGAGCAGCGCCGACGTGGACGCCTCGACCCCGATGCCGATCACTCGCTTGTTCAGCTCGCGTAGCTTGTGCACCAGGGGCGTGAAGTCGCTGTCGCCGGTTCCGAGCACGAACGTCGTGATGTAGTCACGCTCGAACGACAGCTCGATCGCGTCGACCGCCATCTTGATGTCGGCCGCGTTCTTGCGGACCAGACCCATGCGCTGAGGGATCTCGATCAGCTCGACGTGGTTCCGCGTGAGCATGCGACGGTCTTCCCCGAAGCTCGACCAGTCGGCGTACGCACGCCGAACGACGACGCGCCCCCGCTCGGCGAGCGCGTCGGCGATGGGGCGAAAGTCGAAGAGTCCACCGCCCAGCACGTCGCGGGCGCCAATCGTCAGGTTCTCGTAGTCGAGAAACAGGGCGATGCGTTCGTCGTCGGTAGTCATTCGTCCCACCTGCCTGTGTACCCCGAGGGTACCCGTGGTCGTGACGCGAACGAGCCGCCGGGGAGGGGGACCCCGGCGGCTCGTCGCGTGGGAGGGACGCGTGTCGTCAGCTCGCGGGCGCCTCATCTCCACCGTCGGGGCCACCCTCGGGACGACCCTCGGGGCCGCCCTCGGGGCCGCCCTCGCCGCGGGCCGGCGGGCCTTCGTTGACCAGCTTGGTGATGCGGTCCTTGAGGTTCGACTTGATCTCCGTGGCCTTCGCCTCGTCGATCTTGCCGTCCTCGACCGCTTGGTCGATGTGCGTCGTGGCGTCGGCGACCATCGCGTCGATGACCGTCTGCACCTCGACGTCCTGAGCCTTGGCAACCTCGGCGATGGTCTGATCGCCGTCCTCGAGCTTGGTCTTGAGCTCGTCCTCGCTCAGGTTCAGGGCCTTGGCTGCGGCCTCGAGACTCGGCCGCTTGTGACCGCGACCCTCGGGACCACCGGGACCACCGGCGGGCCGACCTTCGTTGACCAGCTTGGTGATGTGCTCGGTCAGATTCGACTTGATCTCCGTGGCCTTGGCCTCGGTGACGTCGCCGTCGGCAACCTTCTGGTCGATGTTCGCGGTAGCAGCCGCGACCATCGCGTCGATCACGGTCTGCACGTCGGCGCTCTGCGCCGCTGCGACTGCCGCGATCGTGGTCGTACCGCCCTCGAGCTTGGCCCGCAGCTCGCCCTCACTCAGGTTGAGTGCCTTGGCCGCAGCCTCGAGACCGGGGCCCCGATGCTGAGGACGGTCGGAGGTCGTGCCCGATGGCGTGTCCGTGTCGGCACTCTGGGCTCCGGCCACGCCGGCAACGCCGGCCAGGCTTCCGAGGGTGAGCAACGACGCGAGGCCGATGCGCCCGATCTGTTGACGCTTCATGATGATTCCTCTCCTTGGGGCTGGATTGATGGGGGGGTTACTGGGGTGTCTGGGTTGGTGCCCAGTCAGCATGCGCGAGAGGGCCTGAGCCGAGCCTGAGAACACGTTCGGGGAACGTTCGAGAACTGTGAAGAACCTGCAGGAGGCTTCCTGGCCCGTTCGTCTCGACCTCCTGAGGCGACTCAGGAGTCGGCGTACTCGATGAAGTCGTACGGGTAGCCGCGCGGGAACGCGCTCGCCCACAGCAGCGCCTTCAGCTGCTCGTCCTCGAGCCGCCAGCCGATCGCGCCGAGGTTGGCTTCGAGTTGCCCGAGGTTGCGGACGCCGATGATCGGCGACGTGATCCCCGGGCGATAGGCCAGCCAGTTGAGCGCGACCTGGGCCGGGGTCTTGCCGATCTCGTCGGCGACGGTCCGGACCGCGTCAACGATCCGCCAGGCGCGATCGTCGAGCCGGTATGTGAAGGTGATGGGCTCCTCGGTGTCACCGCCGCGCGTTCCTTTGGGGAGGTCTTGGCCCTGGTGGTACTTCCCCGAAAGGATTCCCCCGGCGAGCGGGCTCCACGGGAGGACGGCGAGCCCCGCGTCCCGACAGAGCGGGAGCAACTCCCGCTCGATGTCACGCGTGACGAGTGAGTACTCGGGTTGGAGCGAGACGAACGGCTCCCAGTTGCGGAGCGCGGCGATCCCGAGCGCCTTGGCCAGCTGCCACGCCGCGTAGTTGCTTGCGCCGACGTACCGGACCTTGCCCTCGTGGACGAGGTCATCGAGGGTCGAGATCGTCTCCTCGAGTGGCGTGTGATTGTCCCAGCAGTGCACCTGGTACAGGTCGATCCAGTCGGTCCCGAGCCGGCGCAGCGAGGCTTCCACGTTCATGCGGATGTGCCGACGCGAGAGGCCCACGTCGTTCGGACCGTCCCCCATCGTGAAGCGCACCTTGGTCGCGAGCACGACGTCGTCACGACGACCGGCGAGCACGCGCCCGGTGATCTCCTCCGAGACCCCGAGCGAGTAGACGTTCGCGGTGTCGACGAAATTGCCACCCGCGTCGAGGAAGCGGTCGACGATCGCCTTGCTGGTCGCCTCGTCGGCTTCGCGCCCGAACGTCATCGCGCCGAGGCACAGCTCCGACACCCGGGTTCCCGTCCGGCCCAGCGCGCGCATCTCCATGGCGATTCCTCTGCTCTCAGGTTCGGGTCAGGCGTTCGAGATGCTGGAGCTCCACCATGAGCGGGAGCAGGAAGCCGATGTACGCGCCGGTGAGCGTGTAGTCGTCGACCGGTCCGTGGGTCGTCCGGGCTTCAGGATCGATGATGCGAACCCGCTCGTCGCGCTTCCCGTATGCCCTCGCCCGCTCGACGATGGCCTCGAGCTCGGGCAGCGTCGCCACCTGGAGGCCGAAGTGGTCGAGGCGACCGGGCGTCAACGGTGGATCGGCGGGGAGCAGGTAGACGAACTGCGCGGGCGCGCCTGTGTAGAGGATGAGCGGATTGCCCGACTCGCCGGTATTGTCACCCTCGGTCCAGCCGAACACCTCGCCGTAGAACGCCAGGACGTCGGCGCGGCCCTGATCGTCGAGCACGTCGGGGGCGACAGTGATCGCGACATGGTTCAACCGCGGGCGGAAGTCCGGCTCACTCACGATGACACCTCCGGGCGCACCATCACCTTGCCGGGCAGCTCCCCGGCGGCGAGGCGGTGCATGGTGACGATCACGTCGTCGAGGAGCACATCGTCGGATTCGATCAGCGCGTCGAGTGGGAGCGCACCCGAGGCCAGGAGCTCGAGCGCGGGTCCGAAGCCGGCCGCGTCGTAGTTGTAGGCGCCGATCGTGGTGAGCTCGAAGATGATCATCCGGTTGTGGTTGATCCGTGGAGGCTTGCTCCCTGTGCCCACGAACACGAGCGTGCCGGCGAAGTCGAGCTGGTCGAGCGCGGACTCGGCTGCATCGGCATGGCCCGAGCACTCGAAGGCGATCGCGACCGGCGACTCGACGACCACCCCCATCGGTGGACGAACCAGCTCCTCGGGAGAGATGACACGCATCGCGCCCACCGCGAGGGCGCGATCCCGACGCACCGACGAAGGCTCGGACACCGTGATGTCGCGCACCCCGCGCGTCACGAGCACCGCCACGATGAGCAGGCCGACCGGACCGGCACCGGTCACGAGGACGCGATCGCCGGGCTCGACTGCGGCGAGGTTCACGGTGTGGAGCGCGATCGCGGTCGGTTCGGTGAGCGCGGCCACCCGCGTCGACAGGCCATCCGGGATGCGCAGCAGGCGCTCGACCGGAGTGACCTTGTACCGGCAGAACGCGCCGCTGAACGCGAGGTAGTCGGTTGCCGCGCGACGCGCGCACACCGATGGGCGGCGCGATCGACAGGCTCGGCACTCGCCGCACCCGGGCTCGGGATTCCCGACGACGCGAGTGCCGACCTCCCACTCGATGACGCCGTCGCCAACGGCGGCGATCGTGCCCGACCACTCGTGGCCGAGCACCGACCCGGGGCGGGCGAACTCCTCGAGCACGAGGTGCAGATCCGAGCCACAGATCCCGCAGTGCGAAACCTCGACGAGCGCCTCACCCGGGCCGGCTGCGGGCACGGGGAGATCGCGCACGGCGATGTCGCCACCCCCCACGTACACCGCGGCGGGCATCGAGTCGGGAGGCACGGCAGGGTTCGGTCGTCAGCTCGCGGTGCCGGCACGCCCGGCCGCCGAGCGCCCGCGGGACGCGCGCTTGGGGGCAAGGATCCGCACGAGCGTCATGTAGAGGACGATCCCGGAGACGATGAGGCAGCCCCACTGGAACACGACGTTGCTCCGGTCGGTGCCGGCGAGGAGCCCGTGCATAGTGCCGAGGACGAAGACGGCGTAGCTCGCGTAATGCACCCCGTGCCAGACCCGACGGGGCATGCGCTTCATGAGCAGCGACGTGACCTCGACCGCCACGAGCAAATACATCGCGACAACTCCGAGGGCAACCTCGGTCGGCTTGTACGAGGACGCGAATGGGACGAACAACTCGGCCGGACCGAAGCCGATGAAGCTGTCGAGCGCGAGCCCGAAGAGATGCACGCCGACGAACACGACGGCTAACCCACCGAGGAACCGGTGCAGATCGAGCACCCAGGCCGGGGCCGGCTTGCGGACGAGGCGGGTGGAGAGCTGCAGACCCCAGATCACCGCCAACGCCGCGAGCGCCCAGGCGACGATGCCGCCCGACCTCGCCACATACCACCACGTCTGGTCTCGCACGGGGCGAGTCTACGGACGCCGAGTCGCGGAGGCGGTCAACTCCCGCGGGTGGCCGTGACGGGTACCGAACGGTTGGCGGGTGGCGCGGGCGTTGCGGCCTTCGGGCTCGGAGCGGGGGCGGAGCTCACGACGGGAGCAGCGGCCTGCACCACCGGGGCGGGTGCCGCCACCGTCGACGTCGAGACCGACTGGGTGGCCGCCATGCTCGCTCCGACGAAGCCGAACGAGGCGAGGGCCAGGCCGGCGAGCAGGACGCGGCTCTTGGCGGCCGGGTGGCGACGGCGGGCGCTCGGGGCGGCACTCGAAGCGGCGCGTCGCTCCTGGAGGCGCTTGATCCGCTCCTCGGGGTCGAGGTGCTGCGTGCGATCGATCATCGGACGTTCCTTCCGTGTGGTCTCCTCAGAGGCAACCACGCGGCCGCCCAAACCGGACCCTGGGCTGTTCCAACATTGGGCCAAGTCTGCGATCAGCGCAGGGCGTCGACGAAGTAGATGGCACCCAGCTCGACGGCGACGAGCGCCAGTGCGAGCACGAGACAGACCACGACGAGCCGCAGGAACCCGACCGTGTGCGGGTCGAGACCGCCGCCGAAACTCAGGTGAGGGGCACTTCGGAGCTGCTGCACGATGCACCTCCCCTCTCTCGTTGCTGTGTTCAGCATCCCCCCGGATCGACGGTCGAGCCAGGGACCAAGGGCACAACTTCCCGGTCGGGATCCTCGTCCTACGGTGCCCAGATGGAATACCGGCGGTTGGGCCGTTCCGGGCTCCGGGTGAGCGTGCTCTCGTTCGGGTCGTGGGTCTCCTCCGGCGCCCAGATCGACACCGGTGCCGCGGTCGAGTGCCTCACCGCGGCCCGCGAGGGCGGGATGAACTTCTTCGACAACGCCGAGGCCTACGCCGGGGGCGAGTCGGAACGGATCATGGGGGCGGCCATCGCCGAGCTCGGATGGCCGCGGTGGAGCTTCGTCATCTCCACCAAGGTGTTCTGGGGTCTGCACGACGACGTGATGGCCCGGATCAAGACCGCGGCGCGGGGCTGACGCTCAGGAGTCCGACACGAGGCGCGCCGGGAACCCACCGCGGCTCACCGGACCCCACCGCTCGACGCTCACACGCACCAGCGCCTTGCCCTGTCGCTGCATGGCAGCCCGGTACGCGTCCCAGTCGGAGTGCTGACCGCTGATCGCGCCGAAGTACTCGACGAGCGGCTCGAGCGCGTCGGGGAGCGCGCGTGCCTCGACCGGCGCCATCGCGTTCAGGCGTGCACTGCGGCCGGGGCCTCACCCGCGACCGTGGTGCGGTGCATCGCGCGCCGGTGACCGGTGAAGTCGGCCATCGCCATGTGCTGCAAGCACCGGTTGTCCCAGAACGCCACGTCGCCGACCTCCCAGCGCCAGCGGCACGCCAGCTCAGGGCGAACACTGTGCGCGAACAAGAAGTCGAGGACCGGCTTCGCCTCGTGCGGGGCGAAGCCGTCGAGACCGATGGTGTACTGCACGTTCACGAACAGGGCCTTGCGACCCGTCTCGGCGTGGACTCGCACGACCGGGTGTTGCTGCACCGCGTTGGCGCCGTCGTCGGTGCGCACGGTCATGCCGGAGAAAGCGTCGTGGATCGGTTGCATCTTGGGTGAGTACGCGTTGACCGCGCTGTGGATGCCGGTGAGCCCTTCGAGCATCGCCTGCATGCCCGGTGAGAGGGAGCGGAACGCAAGAACCTGGTTCGCCCACAGCGTGTCGCCTCCGTAGGGCGGTACTTCGAGCGCGTGGAGGATCGACCCGAACGGGGGCTGGGGCAGAAACGAGAAGTCGGAGTGCCACAGGCTGCCGAAGGTGAACTCCTGTGACTCCTCTGCCTCGCGCACCACGGCGATCACCTCGGGATGACCGGCGACCGGCTCGATGAACGGCACGGGGCTGAACGGGCCGAACCGGCGACTGAACGCCACCTGCTGCTCGGGAGCAAGGCGTTGCCCGCGGAAGAACACGACCTGGTGGTCCAGGACGGCACGGCGGATCTCGGCGATCACCGCATCGTCGAGATCCGTCGCAAGGTCGATGCCACCGACGACTGCACCGCAGGCGCCCGCGATCGGCGCAACCGTCACGCGCCGGTAGTCGTGGCCCCGAGACGCAGCCGGGATCGGGATGAGCGGTTCGGCGGCGACGCTCATCGCATCAGCATAGAGAGCGGAGCGAACCCGGGCATTCCGAGAGAGCGGAGCGAACCCGGGAATTAGGGTCCGTTCCTCATGGAATCGGAAGCAGCGCCAGACAGTCGCGACCACGTCGGCTTCACGTCCGAGCTCGGATGCTCGGTCTCGGTCGCGGGTGAGACGCTCGTCGGTACCGGGCGCGTCGCGCCGGAGCTGTGCCTCCCCGAGGCCGGGGTGGCCCGACCGTCGGTGCTGCTCGCGTGGGCCGACATCCTCACCGGGTCCCTGGCCAACGAGTACACGCTCCCGCGCGTCTGCATGACAGTGGATCTGAGCGTCCGCATCGTGGCGTCCGTGCCCTCCGGGGCCGACCTCGTCGCGGTCGGCCGCATCCTGAAGACCGGCCGGACGCTCACGTTCGGCGAGACCACGTTCTCGATCGCCGGGGACGACGCCGTGGTGGCCGAGTCGCTGGGCACGTTCGCCGCGTCCCCCCGTCCGCAGGATCTCGGCGTTTCGAACACGGCGGTGTCGGGCCCGGCGAAGCGCAACGTCGTGGCGCCCCCGGCGCCGGTGGCCGAGATGCTGGGGAGTCGAGTCATCGCGCCCGGCATCGTCGAGGCCGACCGTCACGAGCGGATCCTCAACTGGGCCCAGACCGTCCAGGGCGGCGCCGTCGCGGCACTCGCCGAGGAAGCGGTGCTCGCACTCGACGACGCTCCGGTACCGAACGAGCTCGAGGTTCGATACCTGGCCGCCGTGCGCGAGGGACCGATGCGGGCGACCGCGCGTCGCCTCGGATCCTGGGTACGAGTCGAGGTGGTCGACGCGGGCAGCGCTGATCGACTCGCCGCGGTCGCCATCGCGCGCGGCGACTGAAGCTTCGGGATCGTCCCGTCGACCCGCCGCACGCGCCCCTTCGCCGCGAGGAATCCGACGAGCGCCGAGACTCTAGGGTGCTGGCATGACCGACGACATCCCGAACCCACTGGACGCGTCGGACGCGTCGGACACTTCGGACACGTCCGACGCTGCCGACGACCCGGAATGGGAGCGCCCGGTCGACCGATTCCGCAAGAGCGCGGCCGGGAGCATGGTCGCAGCGGGCCTGCTGGGCCTGCGCGACGTGATGGAAGGCCGACCGGAGAAGGAAGAGGTCACGATCGTCAACGAGGCGCCCGCGCGACCGATCGGCGACCTCGACGTGGTGATCGACCCCGAGCACCCGGAGCGCACGGTCGCGATCGTGCGGCGCGCCCGTCCCGAGAACGACGACGGAGCCACATCACCCAAGCCGTAGCATCGGCCGTCATGTCTGCTCCTGCCATCCTCGCCGAAGACCTCGTCAAGACCTTCGGTGACGTCGAAGCGCTCAAGGGTGTCTCGTTCGAAGCCCAGACCGGAACCGTCCTCGGGCTCCTCGGACCGAACGGTGCCGGCAAGACCACCGCGCTGCGGATCCTCACCACGCTGCTGCGTCCCGACCGGGGTCGGGCCGAGGTGCTGGGCGTCGACGTCACCGAGGACCCCGTGGGCACGCGGATGTCGATCGGGCTCGCCGGCCAGAACGCGGCGGTCGACGAGAACCTCAGTGGACGCGAGAACCTCCGGCTCGTCGGCCGGCTCACCCACCTGCCGTCGGCCGAGATCAAGCACCGCAGCGACGCGCTCCTCGAGCAGTTCGACCTCACACGCGCCGAGCATCGCCTCGTGCGCACGTACTCGGGGGGGATGCGGCGTCGCATCGACCTCGCCGCCGCGCTCGTCCACCGTCCCCCGGTGCTGTTCCTCGACGAGCCGACCACCGGCCTCGACCCCCGCAGCCGCACCGACCTCTGGGGCACGATCGAGAACCTCGTCGCCGACGGCACCACCGTGCTGCTCACGACCCAGCACCTCGAAGAGGCCGACCGACTCGCCGATCGCATCGTGGTGATCGACCACGGCGAGGTGATCGCAGAGGGAACCGCGACCGAGCTCAAGGGGCGCCTCGGGAGCACCGTCATCGAGGTCGGGTTCGGCGACGCGGCCGGCGTCGCCCGGGCGACCGAGCAGCTCGCGCGCCTCGGCGCGATCAGCACGGACGGGCACCAGTTTCGTCTCAGTGTCACCGACGGTGCCGCCGCGATGCTCGAGACGGTCCGGGCCCTCGATGCGGCCCACCTCGAGCCGCTCACGTTGGCCTTGCGCGAGCCCACCCTCGACGACGTGTTCCTGTCGCTCACCGGTCACGCGGCCGAGGTACCGACCCCGAGCGAGGACGACGACGAGGCGTTGACCGCGAGTCGGCGAGGCCGACGGAGCGGCACCGGAGGTGTGAGCACATGACCGCGCCCAGCACGACGATGCCGGCGCGGGCGTCGGTCGTTCACGTCGGGAGGCCCCGCTGGTTCGGCGACTCGCTCACGATCGCCTGGCGCAACATCCTGAACATTCGCCGCAACCCCGAGCTCCTGGTCTTCTCGACCATCCAGCCGGTGATCTTCGTGCTGATGTTCACGTACGTGTTCGGCGGCGCGATCAAGGTGCCCGGCGTCGCGTACATCGACTACCTCATGCCGGGGATCTTCGTGCAGACCGTCGTGTTCGGTTCGCTCACGACGGGTGTCGGGCTCGCCGAAGACCTCCAGACCGGGCTCATCGACCGTTTCCGCTCGCTGCCGATGGCACGCTCCGCTGTCCTCGTCGGCCGTACCTTCGCCGACCTGCTCCGCAACCTCTTCGTGGTGGCGCTCATGGCGGTCGTCGGCTACTTGGTCGGCTGGCGACCGAACCAGAGCGCCCTCTCGATCCTCGCCGGTCTCGGCCTCGTCCTCGCGTTCTCCTATTCGCTGTCGTGGCTCTTCGCGATCGTGGGCCTCTACGCGCGCAACAGCGAGACCGCGCAGGCAATCTCGTTCCCGATCATGGCGCCTCTGGTGTTCGCGTCATCCGCGTTCGTTCCGGTCGCGACGATGCCCGGCTGGCTGCAGACCTTTGCCGAGCACCAGCCCGTCTCCGTCGTCGTCGACGCAGTGCGCGGCCTCACCTACGGCGGCACCACCACCAGCGCGGTGCTCGCGGCGGTCGCGTGGATCGTGGGCATCGTCGCGGTGTGCGCGCCGATCGCCGTGGGCCGCTACCGACGCGTCGTCTGAGGACTGGTCTGAGGGGTCGCCTGACCCCGGGCTACGGGATCACCGGGTCAGGCTCCGGGGTCGTCGGC
The DNA here is from genome assembly GCA_022865365.1 of Acidimicrobiia bacterium. GTDB lineage: Bacteria > Actinomycetota > Acidimicrobiia > IMCC26256 > PALSA-555 > JALHSW01. The sequence goes on from JALHSW010000027.1 coordinate 27,182, forward strand.
GTCGGGGTCGTCGGCGTCGGCGTCGGCGTCGGAGTCGTCGGCGTCGGCGTCGGCGTCGGCGTCGGGTCGGGCGTGATCGTGACCTCGGGTGCCCGGGTCCCCGACGACTTGCCGGGGACACCACGCCCGTTCTCCGAGATCGACGCACCCGGTCGATCGCAGCTGGGGCCAGGCGCAGGGAAGTCGACGAAGGGCTGACCGAAGAGTGCCGCGTCCATGAACTTCTTGAAGATGCGCGCCGGGATCTGCCCGCCGAACCCCGCGCCAGGCACGCGCGCGAGCGCGTTGCCGTGCCAGATGAACGCGACGAGCTGGGGTGTGAACCCGAGGACGTTCGCGTCGGTCTTGTTGTCGGTGGTCCCCGTCTTTCCGGCGACCGGCCGGTTCCCCACCAGACGAGCGGCGGTGCCGGTGCCGCCGGTGATCACGCCCCGCAGCATGTCAATCTCGCACGCAGCCGTGGCCGCGGAGATGACCCGGTCGCCCTCGACGTCCTTCGCGGCGTCGAAGATGACGTCGCCCGTCGGGGTCACGATCTTCGATACGAACACCGGGGCGTGATGCACCCCACCATTGGCGATCGTCGACGTGACCGTCGCCATCTCGACCGGTGTCGACTCGACGGCGCCGAGCGTCAACGTGAGCACGGGCTTGAGCGTCTCCTGCGTGATCCCGAGCGCGTGCGCGGTGTCGATCAC
>JALHSW010000353.1 GCA_022865365.1 Acidimicrobiia bacterium
CACCCACATCGCGCACCTCGGCCGAAGCGGCGACACGTACCTCAAAGCTGCCATCGAATGGCGAGACCCGCATTGCCGCATCGAAGGCTGTCACGCCACCGACGGCCTCGAGATCCACCACACCACCCGCGTCACCGACCACGGCATCAGCTCCCTCGAAACCGAAGTCCGCATCTGCGCCCACCACCACGACCTCATCACCCACAAGCACTACCAACTCCAAGGCTCACACCAAGCAGGCTGGTGGCTCGAAGCACCCGGACGGGCACCACCCCCCGACCTCGGATGAGCCGGCGCGGGCGCGCCCGTGCACAGTCCGGGGTACAGGCGCGCTCCCGGGCCGCGCTACCAGGCGGCGGCGTAGCGCTCGTCGGGCCAGGTGACGACGCCCTTCGCTTTCAGTGCGTCCTGGTCCTTCCCGGAGAAGCCGAGGTCCTCGAGGATCTCGCGGGAGTGCTCACCGATGCGGGGCGCGGGGCCGTGGATCAGCCCCGGGGTCTCGGAGAAGTGGATGAGCTCGCCGAACTGGCGCATCCGACCCATCGAAGGGTGCTCGTACTCGGCGACCATTCCGAGGCGTTCGAGGTCGGCGTCGAAGAGCCCGACCATCCCGTTCTGGTTGTCGAGGCTGATCTCGTTCGGTACCCCGGCGTCGTCGAGGGTGTGCGACCACATCACCGCGTTCTTCGTGCGCATCGCTTCCTCGATCGCGGACGTCGGGTCGGCCTTCACGCTCTGATCAACACCCATCGCGGTGAGGAAGCGATCGCGGTCCTCGGTCGTGAGCGCGGCGACGCAGATCCAGTTGTCGTCGGTCTCGTAGAGGCGGTACGCCCAGCCGAACCCGTGTTGGCCCGCGTCGAGCTTGGGCCGCACCGCCGGTGTCCCGTCGGCGAGGAGCAGCGTGTCGGACGAGAACACCGCTCCACCGTCCATCAGGCTCGTCCACAGCTCCTGACCCTCGCCGGTGCGCTCACGATGTACGAGGGCCTCGAGCACCCCGACGATCGAGAGCAGCGCGTTCGCGGCGTCGCACATGCCGTAGCGGTAGTAGAGAGGATCGTGCCCGTGGTGCGTCGCGCCCAGCTCGTGCTCGATGCCCGAGCTCGCCTGATACAGCGGGTCGAGGCCACCGAAGTGCGAGAGCGGACCCTCGAGTCCGTACGCATAGGTGTTGCAGTAGACGATGTTGTCGCGCACGGCTTTGCACGGCGCGTAGTCGATGCCGAGTCGGGCTGCGGTTCCCTTCGTCATGTTGTGGTGCACCACGTCGGCGGTGCCGACCAGCTGCAGCGCGATCGCGAGCCCCTCGGGCGACTTGAGGTCGAGGGCCAGGTCGCGCTTGCCCCGCTGGCAGCCGAAGAACGGCATGGCGGCCATGCGCATGCCGTCGCCGATGACCGGTTCCACCTTGATCACGTCCATGCCGAGATCACCGAGGATCATCGGGCCGAACGGGCCGGCGAGATACTGGCCGAAGTCGATCAGCCGGTACTTCTCCAGGGCGCGGTGCTCGGGTGCGCCGTCGGGGAGGCGCAACTGCGGCCGGGTTGTCGCCCCGCCCGCCCCCCCGCCGGCCGCTGCCGGAGCCGTGTCCTCCTGGGCCGCGCCGCCCGGGTCCGCGCCGACGCCGGTGACGGCGCCGAGCGCGTCGCCCGAGATGCCGACCTCGCCCCACACCTCGGTGTCGTGCTCACCGACGCGCGGTTGCCCGCTCCGGATCGCGCCCGGCGTCCCCAACAGGTGGATGGGCACCCCGATCTGGGTGGTCGCACCGAGGTCGGGGTCCTCGACCGTGGCCACCATGTCGTTGGCCTGGAGCTGGGGATGCGCGAACTGGTCCTCGGGCTCGACGATTGCCTCGGCGATGTGGTTGCACGCGATGAGCTCCGCGATGAGCTCGGCCCGGTTCCAGGCCTTGAACGCCTCGCGCCGGCGTTCGTTCATGAGGTTCTGCTGCTGGAGGGGCAGCAGCCCCTCGAGCCGGCCGGCGGGGATCGGGTCGGTCCCGAGGATCTCGTCGAGCGTCTTGGTGGGCGTCATGCCGCTCATCACCGAGACGTGGCAGAACTCCCGCTCGGCGCACTCGAAGATCATCGGTTGGTGCACGCCCGGTGGGTGGCTCTTGGCCATGAGTCCGTACACCGCGGCGTCGGCGTGCTCGGCCCACTGCCAGATCTGGGTCGAGTAGAGCCACACGCCTTGCAAGAGAGAGGTCTGCACGTGCTGGCCCCGGCCCGTCTCCCCCCGTGCCAGCAAGCCCGACAGCGCGCCGCCGGCGACGAGGAAGATCGCGCCGACGCTCGGCAACGGCATCGACAGGAAGATCGGGCCGGGCCGCCAGCCGGGTTGCTCCCATTGCGCACCGGCGGCCGCCTGGACGAGCGCGTCGTAGCCGGGACGACCCGCGTTGCGGTGCCCGGCCGGATACCCCGGCACCGAGACGAGCACGAGGCGCGGGTTCGTCTCGTGCAGCGCGTCCCAACCGATGCCGAGACGATCCAGCACGCCGGGTCGGTACGACTCGACGACGACGTCGGCGGTCTTGGCGAGCGCGAGGAAGGCGGCCCGCCCGGCGTCGGACTTCAGGTTGCATCGCACCGAACGGCGCGAGCGGGTCCACACCTTGTAGCCCCGGTACCCGGTGTCCTCATACGATCGGAACGGGTCCCCGTCGGGCGGCTCGACCTTGATCACGTCGGCGCCCTGCTCGGCCATGAGCAGCACGCCCAACGGACCCGCCGACCCCCATGTCAGATCGAGGATGCGAGTCCCATCCAGCGCTCCCGCCACGTTCCCCCCTGGTCCCGGTCGTTCGTCGGGGTCATCCGAAACCGAAGCTGACCGCCGCCCCGGTTGCCCACTCGAAGATCTCGATCCCGATCCAGATGCCGAAGGCGATCGCCACGAGCTGGAGGACCCAGGCAGAGATCAACAGGTTGCCGGTGACGGTGGTACCGGTCCCGGGGCCGACCTTGCCGACCCGGTTCGTGACCCTGCTCGGCACGCGTGTGTCGCGGCCCATCACGAACGCACTGATGCCGATGACGAGCGGGATGCCGCCCATCGCGAAGAAGACGACGGCACAGACCAGCCAACCCGCGGCCGTACCGTTGCCGCCCGGCGGGTCGAGGCCGAACTCGAGGAAGTTCCAGCCGAGCGAGAGGAACAGTGCCGGCCACGCGAGCAGCGTGAGGTTGGGCCCGACCGCGCTGACGGCGTAGAGCGCGAGGAAACCGAGTCCCAGGAAGATGGAGCCGATCATGAGGCCCGGCACGCCCGTGGGGCACTGGACGCGGATGTCGTAGGGAGTGTTGCCGCTGGCGCACACCCCACCCACCTCCATCACCGCGCGCATGCAATAGAACACCGAGGTGAGTGCCGCGACGGTGCCGGCCAACCCGACGAAGGTGAAGACGGACCGCTTCACGATCCCTGCCGGGACCGCACCTCCATGACCTGGCAGCGAAGAGCCCGGCGCAGAGGTGCGCGGCACGGAACGGGAGGCTTCGGGTGCCGTCATCGCACCGACGCTACCGGTTGGCGCGTCCGCGGCCGAGCGGCCTACCCCGCGTCGGAAGTGCAGACTCTTCGCCGTCCCCAATACCGCCACCCCCAATGCCGCCCCGCCCGAGGTGGCCGGCACTTGTGGCGGGCGACCGGGAGTCGCACAATCTGGGGATGGGAATGGACCCGGGGGATCCGGGCGGCGGCTACGAGGATCCACCTGAGTGGGTCCGGCCCGCCGGTCCGGTCCGGCGCCCGCCCCCGGCGGGCGGTGATCCGCGCCGCGCTCCCCGTGGCCCCACGGTCGGCGCCGGCCATGGCGACGCCACCGATCCGCACGGGATGGGGGTTCGCCCGCGGCCGCCGACCGGTGCTCGTGCGTCCGGCGGCCGTCCGCCGAGTGCTCGAGCGCCGGGTGGTCGAGGCCCCCGCGCCCGGGTGCCCCGTAGCCGGTCGTCACGCGGGCTCCCGATGGTGCCGACGCTCGCCGTGGCGGGGTTCGTCGTGGTGCTCGCGTTCGTGCTCGGACGCACGTCGGTGGGCGACCGTGAGGTCGCGGTGCGGGCGAAGGCGCCTCCCGAGGCAACGACGACGAGCACGACCAGGGACACCACTCACACAGTCGTGCAGGGTGAGAGCCTGCTCGGCATCGCGAGCAAGTACGGCCTGACGCTCGATCAGCTCGCCGCCGCGAACGAGATCACCAACGCGAACAACGTGTTCGTGGGCCAAGTCCTGAAGATCCCCGCCCCCTTCCCCGACACTTCGACGACCCTTCCCGCGTCCACGACCACGACGACCAAGAAGCGCTGACCGGCAGCCGGGCCCGTGCCGGCGCGTGAGCGACTGGCAGGTCTGCGGTAGCGTCGCCGTCCCGTGCTCAGGAAGCCCGGGGTCGGACACCACTGCCTGCAGGGAGACGATCGTGGACGTACGCGACAAGCTGTTCATCGGCGGCGAATGGGTGAAGCCCGAAAGCAAGGGCGTCATCGAGGTCATCTCGCCCCACACCGAAGAAGTCATCGGGACCGTCCCCGACGCTTCGCCTGCCGACATCGACAAGGCCATCGCCGCGGCCCGCGCCGCGTTCGACGACGGCCCATGGCCGCGCATGTCGCCCGAGGAGCGGGCCGAAGGGATCAAGCGGCTCTCCGGCGCGCTGCAGTCGCGCGCCCAGGACATCGCCGATGTGATCTCGAACGAGAACGGCTCGCCGAGTTCGTGGTCGATCATGGGCCAGGTCTTCTCGGCGACCATGGTGCTCGACATGTACGCCGGGCTTGCCTCGGGCTACACCTGGGTCGACGACCGCACGGGTGCGCTCGGCTCGCCGGTGCGGGTGTTGCGCGCCCCGGTCGGCGTCGCAGCCGGGATCATCCCCTGGAACGTGCCGCTGTTCATCAGTGCGCTCAAGCTCGGGCCGGCGATGGCGGCAGGCTGTCCGATCGTGCTCAAGCCCGCTCCCGAGACGCCGCTCGACGCGTACCTGCTTGCCGAAGCGGTGATCGAGGCCGACCTCCCGCCCGGCGTCATCAACATCGTCGCCGCGGGACGCGAGACCGGCGAGCACATCCTCACCCACCCCGACGTCGACAAGGTGAGCTTCACCGGGTCGACCGCCGTGGGTCGTCACATCGGTGAGGTGTGCGGCGGCCTGCTCAAGCGGGTCACGCTCGAGCTCGGCGGCAAGTCGGCCGCGATCGTGCTCGACGATGCCGAGCTCGACGAGGCCACGATGGGCAACCTCGTGATGTCGGGCCTCATGAACAACGGACAGGTGTGCGGAGCGCAGAGCCGGATCCTGGTCAGCAAGAAGCGCTACGCCGAGGTGACCGAAGCGCTCGGTGCCGCGGTCGGTGCGCTGAAGGTCGGCGACCCGATGGACGCCGAGGTCCAGATCGGGCCGCTCGTCGCCGAGCGTCAGCGCGACCGCGTCGCGGGCTACCTCGAGGCCGGGAAGTCCGCCGGCGCGCGTGCGGTCGTCGGTGGTGGGTTCCCCGAGGACCTGCCCACCGGCTGGTACGTCGAGCCGACGGTGTTCGCCGATGTCACCAACGACATGAAGATCGCCCAGGAGGAGATCTTCGGCCCGGTGCTCTCGGTGATCCCCTACGACGACGAGGCGCAGGCGATCAAGATCGCGAATGATTCCGAGTACGGCCTGTGCGGCTCGGTGTGGACCAGCGACGGCGAGCACGGCGCAGCCGTCGCGGCCCAGGTGCGCACGGGAGTCGTGGCGATCAACTCGTCGATGATCCTCGACTTCAACGCACCCTTCGGTGGGTTCAAGCAGTCGGGGATCGGCCGCGAGCTCGGCCCGGAGGGGATCGCCCCGTACACCGAGCTCCAGACCATCATCCTTCCCCCAGGCTGACGCTCGGTTCGAGCGGGTACGGCCAGGAGGAGCGCGGTACATGGTGATGTCGATCGCGCGGTTCAACTGCGTCCAGCCCGGCCTCGAGCCCGTGGAGATGGCCGCGCGCTACCAGGCGTTCGTCGAGATGGCGGCGTACGCCGACGAGCACGGCTTCGCCATGATCAGCCTCGAGGAGCATCACGGGGCCGACAACGGGTGGAGCCCATCGCCGTTCGTGATGGCCGGCCTCGTGTTCGGCGCGACGAAGAACGTCGGCGTGTCGCTCTCGGCGCTGCTCGTACCCCTGCACGACCCGTTGCGTGTGGCCGAGGACCTCGCCGTCCTCGATCTCGCGAGCGGTGGGCGCATGACGACGATCGCGGGCATCGGGTATCGGCCTTCGGAGTACGCCGCCCACGGCAAGGACTGGGCCGGGCGCGGTGCGCTCATGGACGAGTGCATCGACGCGATCCTGAAGGCGTGGACCGGTGAGCCGTTCGAGTTCCGCGGGGTGACGGTGCGGGTGACCCCGCGACCGTTCACCCAGCCCCACCCGATGCTCCTCATCGGGGGTACGAGCAAGGTCGCGGCCCGCCGTGCGGCGCGCTTTGGTCTGCCGATGTTCCCGGCCGCGCACCTTCCCGAGCTCGAGGCGTACTACTACGAGCAGTGCAAGGAGCAGGGTACCCAGGGGTTCTGCATGATGCCCGGCGCCGACATCACGATGGTGCACGTGGCGGAGGATCCCGAGAAGGCGTGGGCCGAGCTCGGGAGCTACTTCCTCCATGAGGCGACCACCTACTCGTCGTGGCAGACCCCCGACATCAGGTCGGCGGTACACAGTCACGCGGCCGATGCCGCGTCGCTGCGTGACGAGAGCATCTACCAGGTGCTCAGCCCCGACGAGTGCGTCGAAGAGGCGACCGCGAACGGCCTCGTCACCCTCCACCCGCTCGTCGGCGGCATGCCGATCGAGGCGGGGTGGGAGAGCCTTCGCCTCTACTGCGAGCAGGTGCTCCCCCGCGTCGCCTGATCCTCCCGCCGCATCGCCCCTGCAGTGCGATACTGGCGGCTGGGTCCCGACAACGGTGAGGCGAACGATGACGGTATTGCGGCGGATGACGGTGGCGGTTGGCGTGGTCGCGGTCGCGAGCAGCCTGGCTCTCGGGGGCGTTGCGGGTGCGGCGGTCGCCACGAAGCCGATGTCCGACAAGCAGTGGCACAAGACCGCGAACAACATCTGCGTGCAGAGCAACACCTTGTTCGACGAGGCAGCCAAGACGGTGCTCGCCGGTCTTCCCCCGGACGGGCAGCCGAGCATCGAGCAGATGACCGCCTTGGTCACGGCAATCGAGCCGATCCTCCAGCAGAAGATCGATTCGATCGACGCGCTCAAAGAGCCGACGAAGCTCAAGAAGCAGGTCAACAAGCTTCTGAAGGTCAGTCAGGCCGAGCTCGACACGCTCGTCGCCGACCCGGCGCGGGGGCTCGAGGGGAACCCGTTCACCGGGGCGAGCCTGGCGTCGAAGAAGCTCGGCCTCAAGGACTGCGTTTGACCGAGGCCCCCACGTTCGGCGTCGGGGAGCTCAACCAGGCGATCGCCGAGGCGCTGGTTGACGCGTTCCCGCGCCAGGTCTGGGTGCGCGGTGAAGTGGCCCAGTACCGGGCCACGAGCGCCGGGCATGCGTACTTCGACCTGGTGGAGAAGGCCGAGCGGCGCGGTGATGTGCGGGCCAAGCTGTCGGTTGCGCTGTTCCGCAACGACCGCGCCGCCGTGAACCGCACACTGCGTGATGCGGGTACCACGCTCGCCGACGGGGCCGAGGTGCGGATCCGGGCCCGGGTCGACTTCTGGCCCCCGGCCGGTCGTCTGCAGCTCGTGATGAACGGTATCGACCCGCTCTTCACGGTCGGCAAGCTCGCGGCTGAGCGAGCACGTGTGCTGCAGGCGCTGACCGCGGAGGGGTTGCTGCGCCGGCAGGCCGAGCTCGACCTTGCGCTCGTACCGCTGCGGGTCGGACTCGTGACAAGTGGTGGCAGCGCGGCGTATCACGACTTCGTGCAGGAGCTCGAGGCGAGCGCGCACGCGTTCCGGGTCGCGCACGTCGACGTGCGCGTGCAGGGCCAGGGAGCGTTCCGTCGCATCGCCTACGGCCTGCGCACGCTGGCTGCGCTCGACCTCGATGTGATCGTGCTGGCTCGCGGTGGTGGCTCGCGAAGCGATCTCGCGCCGTTCGACAGCGAGGTCGTCGCCCGGGTGATCGCAGAGAGTGGCGTTCCCGTGATCACCGGGATCGGGCACGAGGTGGATCGCACCGTGGCCGACGAGGTCGCGCACACCTGCATGAAGACACCGACTGCAGCAGCCGCGATGCTCGTCGACACGGTCGACGCCTACTGCGAGCGCCTGGCCCGCATCTCGCACCGGGTCTCGTTGCGGGCGCGCTCGGCGTGCACACTCGCCCGGCGGGATCTGGCGAACGGGTCGTTGCGTCTCACCCGCGGGGTCCCGGTCGCGCTCGCGCGCGAGCAGGGCACCCTCGACGGCCACCGTCGCCGCGCGGTCGACGCCGGGCGGCGGCGGACGCGGGAGGCGTCGGCTCGAGCCGCCCTGCACCGGCGCACGCTGGGCGCGGCGGCGACTCGGGGGATGCGTACGGCCGGGACCCGGCTCGACGGGGCGGACGCCCGCCTCCGGGCGCTCGACCCGCGTCGGGTACTGGAGCGGGGCTACACGATCACGCGCACGAACGATGGGAAGGTGTTGCGAGCCGCCACGGACGTCGGTGTCGGTGACACGCTCGTGACCGAGACGGCCGGAGGCGACGTGCACAGTCGGGTGGAGGAGCAGCGATGACGACCGAGGAGCTCGGGTACGCCGAGGCGATGGCCGAGCTCGAGGGCATCCTCGATGAGCTCGAAGGCGACGATCTCGATGTCGACGTGCTCGCCGAGCGCGTCCGCCGCGCGAGCGAGCTGCTCACCGCGTGCCGCGGACGCATCGCACGTGCACAGGCCGACGTCGATCGCATCGTCACCGACCTCGAGGAGTTCGAGGCTCCCGAACCCGGACTCGAACCCGAGGATGGCGAGGAGCCGGCCTGATCAGGCGGCCTGATCAGGAAGGTTGGGCCCCGACCATGGCCTGTACGGCGACGGCCAGCGCGTCTTCCCAGGGCCAGTTCGCCTCGAGGTGGCGGTTCCCCTCGACTTGCATGTCGTAGAGCCACCAGAAGTGGTAGATGCCGCACGTCACGATGGTGACGACGATGCGCGCCGTGTAGTTCTGCCGGCCCTTGACGCGTGACGGGTCGGGCGTCGGGAGTGCCTGGCCGAGTCTCGCGCAGATCTCCGCGAGCTCGCTCTCGAGTGCACCCTCGGTGCGGTCATGCGTGTCGAGATCCTGGTCGATGAAGATGAACCCGATGATCTCCGCGATCCCCGATACGAGCAGCGAGATCAACAACCAGATGGCCGGGTCGCGGAACTCGGTCGTCTGACGGCGCATCGTCTCCAGGTGCACGGCGGTCCGCTCGAATGCGGGCGTGAGCTCGGCCGTCAGCCCGTCGGTGTTCGCCCGCTCCCACGCGAATGCGTTCGCGCCTTCGAGCAGCTGGTAGCGCCGCAGCAGGTGGTCGCGGTCGCGCCGCATCAGTTGGTAGAAGAGGTAGAGGCCGAAGATCCCGCACGTGATGAACGCGAGGAAGACGTTGAGGCCCGGACCGATGACGATGGAGGCGCTCTGTCCGCGCGCCTCGTAGGCCGCGCGGACGCGGTCGGCCGGTGCCACCGGGACCGGCTGCCAGCCAGGAGCCGGGGACGCCGGGGGAGCGGGCGGTGCGGGCGGTGGCGGGCTCATGGTCACGCCCAGACCCTATTGCGCCCGCCACCGGTGCCCCCTTCCGCGCTTGCCTCCCAGGCCGTATCGTGGACGGGGGTCAGGGCTGCCCGTCGGTGTTGCCGGCGGGGAGGGGGATCACCGCCCGTGCCGCTCGTCTTGGGGGTCGACTCGTCGCCACATGCGACGACCGTGGAGCTGCGCGACTCCGACCACGGCCGCCTCTACGGGTCGGGACGGGTCGGGCACCCACCCGAGTTGGTCAGCAGCGTCGACCAGGACCCCGCGCTGTGGTGGCAGGCGCTGGTGGACGCGCGCCACGAGGCAGGGGGCGCGCTTGGTGTGGCTTCGGTCGCCGTGGCCGCGCAGCAGCCGGGCCTCGTCGTGCTCGACGAGGGCGGGCGATTGATCCGACCGGCGCGGGTGCGGGGCGACCGCGCCGCCGCACCCGATGCCGAGCGGTTGGTGGAAGCCCTCGGTCCCGAAGCGTGGGCGAGCGCCTGTGGGTCGGTGCCGACGTCTTCGTTCACGATCGCGAAGCTTGCGTGGCTTCGACGCGCCGAGCCCGATGCCTTCGCCCAGATCGCCGCCGTGCTCCAACCGCACGACTGGTTGACCTACCGGCTGAGCCGCCACGCCGTCACGGATCGAGGGGACGCGTCGGCAACAGGCTATTGGTCGCCGCGCGAGGAGCGTTGGCGCCCCGATCTGCTCGAGCTCGTGGACCCCGAGAAGCACTGGGCCGCGTGCCTCCCGCGGGTCCTCGGGCCGGAGGAGGCGGCTGGTGACCGTGAGGGCGTCGTGATCGCGGCGGGGACCGGTGACGCGATGGGTGCCGCCCTCGGTCTCGCGCTCGAGCCGCACGACGTGGTCGTCGACCTCGGCCCCAGCGGCAAGGTGTTCGGCGTTCGCGAACTCCCGACCGAGGATCCGTCGGGCTCGGTGCTCGGGCTCGCTGACGCGAGCGGGCGATACCTCCCGCTCGTGGTGTCGCTCGACGTGGCGTCGACCATCGAGTCGTTCGCCGGGCTCCTTGGAGTCGATCGAGGCCGGTTCGACCTGCTCGCGCTCGGCGCACCGGTCGGCGCGAACGGCGTGGTGTTCGTGCCGGCCCTCGACGGACGGGCGGTCGACGCGGGGGGCGTGCTCTCGGGCATCCGCAACGACATCACCCCCGAGCTGGTCGCGCGTGCCGTCGTGCAGGGCGTCGCGTGCTCGATCCTCGATGCGGTCGACGCGCTCCGAGCCGCCGACGTGCCCGTCGGTGGTCGCTTGTACCTCATGGGCCAGGGCGCGCGTTCGCACGCCATCCAGGGCGCGCTCGCCAGCCTCGGCGAACGCCCGATCTCGGTCCCGAAGGGAGACCGCGTCGCGACGGGCGCGGGTGTGCAGGCCGCGGCCGCACTGCTTGGGCATCCGCCGGCGGAGGTCGCCGCTGCGTGGCAGCTCCAGGACGCACGCGAGGTCGAACCCAACACGAGCGTCGACGCAGAGGAGATTCGCGCGGCCTACCGGGCCGCGCGCGAAGGGATCTCGTCGACCCTCGAGCCTCCCCTCTAGCCCGGCTCCATCAGGCCTCCGCGATCAGGCCTCCTCGATCAGGCCGGGGCTTCCCGCTCGCGGCGCTTGCGATGCCAGCCGATCCCGCCCTCGATTGCCGCGATCATTGCGTCGTTGTCCCGCGAGATCTTGCGGTGCACCCAGCGTTCGAGACCGAGTCGACGCATCCAGGGGTTGAATGTCTCGTACGTCTCGCGAAAGTGGATGCGCGTGCGGCCGTCGCCGAGGTCTTCGAGTCGGGTGTGACCGGTGGCGCGTGACCACAGCGGCTTGCCGATCGCGTCGTAGCGCCACGAGACCGGCGGCTCCACCTCCGTCAGCCACTCCCACGACTGGGCAACGCCACGGGATCCGAGCAACCGCGGCACGGCGAAGTGGCAGTGACGTACGAGACCCTCACCGACGTCGTCGCCGGGGTGCAGGATGTCGATGCGGGTGACGCCGTCGCGTGGCTGCGGTCGGTCGGGACCCCGGTACCAGAACAGCTCCCACACCTCAACGGGTGGCGCCTGGATGTCGACCGAGTACGAGTGCTCCTGCATCACCGCAGGCTACGCGGGCTCACCGGACCGGGATCGGCTCAGCGGGTGACGAGGGTGTCACTCCAGTACGGCGGATCGCCGACCGAGTGGAGGAATCGGCGCAGGTGTCGGCGGGCAACCTTCTGGGGTTGAGGAACGCCGCGGTCTCCCTCCGGAAGCTCGAGTGCGTAGACGCCGATCGTGTGCTCGCCTCCACCGGCGTCGACTTCGACAACGGTCGTTCCCTGATCGGTCACACCGGTCTGACCGAAGTCGGTTCCGTCGAGCAGGCCGGCCGCCCCACATGTTCGGGCTCGACTCGGTGTGGAAGATGACGACGTCGGCTCCCGTGGGATGGGCGATGCGCGTCAGGGTTGCGCCCCCGGCTGGGATGCCGGTCACGGCCGTCAGCGCGGCCGCGAGCATGGTGCACGCAAGGATTCTGGTGAGTGTCTTCATGCATCCTTCGACGTCGCGGGCGGCGTCCCGGTTCCCGCGTGCCACTACCGTGGAGCCCATGACCGAGCCCGTGTCGTCACCGCCGCCGACTCTCCCTCGGCCGGCCGGGGAGCCCCAGATCGCCGACTCCCTGCTCGACCTGGTCGGCAACACGCCGCTCGTGCGGCTCAAGCGGGTCGCGTCCGATCTGGCGTGTGACGTCGTGGCCAAGGTCGAGCTGTTCAACCCCGGCGGGAGCGTGAAGGACCGACCGGCGATCGCGATGATCGACGAAGCCGAGCGCCAGGGGCTGCTCCAGCCCGGCGGCACCATCGTGGAGCCGACCTCGGGCAACACGGGTGTGGGGCTCGCAATCGTCGCGGCACAGCGGGGCTATCACTGCGTGTTCGTCATGTCCGACAAGATGAGCGACGAGAAGGTCGCGCTCCTGCGTGCGTACGGCGCAGAGGTCGTGGTGTGCCCGACGGCAGTGCCGCCCGACCACCCCGATTCCTACTACTCGGTTGCCGACCGGCTCACGAACGAGATCCCGAACGCCTACCGACCGAACCAGTACTACAACCAGGCGAATCCGGTGGAGCATGAGCGCTCCACCGGCCCCGAGATCTGGCAGCAGACTGTCGGCAAGATCACCCACTTCGTCGCCGGCGTGGGCACGGGCGGCACGATCACCGGGGTCGCCCGGTACCTGAAGGCGCAGAACCCCGACGTGCAGGCGATCGGTGCCGATCCCGAGGGCTCGGTGTTCTCCGGTGGCACCGGGCGTCCGTACCTCGTCGAGGGCGTCGGCGAGGACTTCTGGCCCCCGACGTACGACCCCTCACTCATCGACCGAACGGTGATGGTGACCGACGCGGAGTCGTTCGCGGCGGCGCGGCGGGTCACCCGGGAGGAAGGGCTCCTCATCGGCGGCTCGTGCGGCACTGCCGTGCACGCCGCGCTCGTGGTCGGCGAAGACCTCGGGCCTGAGCACCTCGTCGTGGTGCTGCTGCCCGACTCCGGTCGCGGGTACCTCTCGAAGATCTACAACGACGAGTGGATGACGCGTTTCGGCTTCCTGCGCGCAGAGGGTCCGACCGCGGGCGACGTGCTCGGCGCCAAACGCGCCGCGGCGGGAGACGAACCGATCCCGGAGCTCGTGCTCATCTCGCCCGACGAACCGGCTCGTCACGGCTTCGCGCTGATGCGCGACCTCGGTGTGTCACAGCTCATCGTGAGCGTGAGCAAGGAGCCGCCGCTCGCAGCCAAGGAGGTGAGCGGCACCCTCTCCGAGCTCGAGCTCATGGACAAGGCGTTCCGCGACCCGTCGGTGCTCGACCGACCGACCGGCGAGCTGATGGAGCCCGCGATGCCGATGGTGGGCATCGGCGAGACGGTGAGCGACGTGGTCGACCGCCTCGACGCAGCGTCCTCGGTGCTCGTGCTCGACGGTGGCCACCCCATCGGCGTGCTCACCCGCCAGGACGTGCTGAGCTTCCTCGCCGCGCGTGCCCCCGGATGAGGACGGCCGCGTGAGCGACGGCGCGGGATTCGAGACCCGTGCCATACACGTCGGCCAGGAGCCCGACCCGGTCACTGGCGCGGTCGTCACGCCGATCAGCCTCGCGACGACCTTCCGCCAGGACGAGGTCGGCAAGCACGGCGGGTACGAGTACGCGCGGACGGGCAACCCCACGCGCCGCTCACTCGAGGAGTGCGTCGCGTCTCTCGAAGGGGCGTCGCGCGGCCTCGCGTTCGCGAGCGGCATGGCGGCCGAGGACGCCGTCCTGCGCGCCGTCCTCGCGCCCGGTGACCATGTCGTCATCCCCGACGACGCGTACGGCGGCACGTTCCGTCTCGTCGCGCGCGTGCTCGCGGCGACGGGTGTGGAGTGGAGCGCTGTCGATCTCACCGATCCTGTTGCGCTCGGCGCCGCGCTGCGCCCGACCACGAAGCTCGTCTGGGTCGAGACGCCCACGAATCCGATGCTCACCGTCGTCGACATCGCCGCGATCGCCGCGACCGCGCACGGCCACGGCGCGCACCTCGTCGTCGACAACACGTTCGCGACGCCCTACCTGCAGACCCCGCTCGCGCTTGGTGCCGACGTCGTGGTGCATTCCAGCACGAAATATCTCGGTGGGCATTCCGACGTCGTCGGCGGTTTCGTCGCCACGAACGACGACGGACTCGCCGACTCGTTCGCCTTCCTGCAGAACGCGGTCGGGGCCGTGCCGTCTCCGTTCGACTGCTACCTGGTGCTGCGCGGGGTGAAGACGCTCGGTGTGCGCATGGACCGTCACTGCTCGAACGCCCGGGCGATCGCCGGGATGCTCGACGGGCACCCTGCGGTCGAGCGGGTGCTCTGGCCGGGTCTCCCGGGCCATTCGGGTCACGACGTCGCAGCTCGTCAGATGCGCGACTTCGGCGGCATGGTGAGCTTCCTCGCGGCCGATGGAGAGGAGGCGGCCGTCGCTCTCGTAGCTCGCACCAACGTGTTCACGCTCGCGGAGTCACTCGGCGCGGTGGAGTCGCTCATCGAGCACCCCGCCCGCATGACCCACGCGTCCGCGGCCGACTCGCCGCTCGCCGTCGACCCTGCACTCGTGCGGCTGTCGGTCGGCCTCGAGTCGGTCGACGACCTGGTCGCCGACCTCCGCACCGCACTCGATCGAGTCGACTGAAGCCGGTCGACGTCGTCGGGGTGCCGGAGGCGTTGTCGCACGGACCATCGGGGCCTATCGTGACCGGTGGACCTCGGAGGCCCGGGGGTTCTCCGAAGGAGTGTCCCATCACGAGGAACGATGAGGGGGAGCGAGCATGAGGTTTGTCCAGATCATCGAGTACAACACCAAGGACATCGACGCCGTCCGCAAGCTCGACGACGAGTGGATGGCCGCGACCGAGGGCAAGCGACCCGCCGGACGAGGCCTCAGCTGCGCCGACCGTGACAACCCTGGCCGGTACTTCGCGATCGTCGAGTTCGCGTCGTACGAGGATGCGATGAGGAACAACGAGCTTCCCGAGACGGAGGAGTTCTCCGAGAAGATGATGGGTTTGGCCGACGGTCCGCCCACCTTCTACAACCTCGACGTCTTGTACGAGCAAGACGCCTGACGCGGGTGAAGCCGCGCCGCGGCGCCTGACCGCGTGCCCCCATCGATGGAGGCGCTCTGCGACGGGCCGTCGGCCTTCTACGACCTCGACCTCGTGGAGGTCCAGGAAGGCTGACCCTGCCGACCCGGCAGAGTCGCTACTTCGTCTGTCCTGCGAGCTTCCGGTTCTTGAACTGGGCGCGGATGTAGTCGCGGTTGAGCAGTGCGATGAAGTCGATCGAGATCTCCTTCGGGCACGCGGTTTCGCACTCGCCGTGGTTCGTGCACGAGCCGAACCACTGTTCCATCTCGTCGACCATCGCGACCGTGCGGGCCCAGCGCTCGGGCTGACCCTGCGGGAGCAGGTTCAGGTGCTGGAGCTTCGCGGCCGTGAACAGCTGCGCGGCGCCGTTCGGGCACGCCGCCACGCACGCGCCGCAGCCGATGCACGCGGCTGCGTCCATCGCGGCGTCGGCGGCCTCCTTGGGCACGAGGATCAGGTTCGCGTCGGGGGCCGAACCCG
>JALHSW010000354.1 GCA_022865365.1 Acidimicrobiia bacterium
CCGACCACGACCACGACCATCCCCCCTCCCACCACGACGGCGCCAACGACGCCGTAGCGTCCGACGTGCGCCGCGACCCCGACTCGCGTCTACGGTCGGCGTCGTGACGAACCTCGAGCCGCTGCTCGACCTCCAGGAGTGTGACCGCGCGCTCGATCGGCTTCGCCACCGTCGAGCGACCTTGCCCGAGCGGGGCGCGGTCGTGGACGCGACGACGCAGGTCGCGGCCCTGACGGGCGAGGCCGATGACGTGCGCGCTCGGCACGACGGCGTCGCGAGCGAGGAGCGACGGCTCGACCACGAGGCGCAGGGGATCGCGGCCCAGGCGGCGTCGGCCGAGCAGAAGCTCTACTCGGGTGAGATCTCCTCACCGAAGGAGCTCCAAGCCCTGCAGGCCGATGTCGAGTCGCTCCGCCGGCACCAGCGCTCGGTGGAGGACCGCCAGCTCGCGACCATGGAGCAGCGCGAGCCGCTCGACGTGCGGCTCGCCGAGCTGGAGGCCGGTCGTGGCGCGGCCGAAGCGGGTCTCGCGGCAGCGCTCGACGCGCTCACGGCAAACGAGGCGGCGGTCGACACCGAGATCGCCGCCGGGACCGACGCCCGTGCCGAGGTGGCGGCACGCATCTCGGGCGAGATGCTCTCGACCTACGAGCGGTGTCGCGAGAAGGGAAATGGTGTCGGGGCCGCCCGCCTGGTCGGCGGCACCTGCCAGGGCTGTCACCTCTCGGTGCCGTCGACCGAGGTCGATGCGATCCGCCGCGCCCCGGCCGACCAGGTGTCGTACTGCGACAACTGCGGCTGCATCCTCGTGCTCACATCGTGAGCGCGATCCGAGAGGTCGTCGCCGTCTACACCGACGGCGGTGCGCGTGGGAATCCCGGCCCTGCCGCGATCGGCGCGGTCGTCCTTGACGCGTCGACCGATCCCCCGACGCGACTCGCCACGGTCAGCGAACGGATCGGGATCGCGACGAGCAACGTCGCCGAGTACCGGGCCGTGATCGCGGGGCTCGAGGCTGCACTCGCCTTCCCATCCCACGCCGTGCGCGTGCGCGCCGACTCGATGCTGGTGATCCGCCAGCTCGAGGGTGTGTGGAAGGTGAAGAAGGAGCATCTACGCCCGTTGCACGCCCGGGCGCGTGAGCTCCTCGAAGCGTGGGCCGAGGTCGACCTCGCCCATGTTCGGCGCGAGCAGAACGTGGACGCCGACCTGCTCGTGAACGCGGCGCTCGACGCGGGCTGACGGCCCGGGCTGAAGGGAGGACCTCGTGCTTCTCTGGTACGCCGGGCTGTCGATCCTGATCGTCGCCAACGTCTTTCGCAGCACCGGCGTCGACTACCGCCTGATTGCGGTCGGGTCGATGCTCCCCCTCCTGGTCGACCTCCCCGTCGGGCACCGTGCGTTCGGCTACACACTGCTCATTGCCGTCGGGATGCTCTTCGTCGTGATGGTGGTCACGATCGGCCGGCCGCGGCTGCTCCGTCGGCGGCTGCTCGCGCTACCAATCGGCGTGTTCTGCGGGCTCGTGCTCTCGGGCGCGTTCACGAACGGCGACCTCTTCCTCTGGCCCCTCGGTGGGACGGGCTTCGGCGACGAGGCGTTGCTCCCGGCGTGGTGGATCGTCGGGCTCGAGGAGCTCGCAGGCCTGGCCGCCTGGTGGTGGATCGTCGGCCAGTTCGACCTGTACCTGGCCGGCCCACGTGCCGAGTTCTTCCGCACCGGTCGCCTCACGGAGGGGATCGCGCCGTGATCGTCCTCGTGCGTCACGGTCGCACCGACCAGAACCGGCGCGGCGTGCTGCTCGGTCGGGCCGATCCGTCGCTCGACGCCACCGGCCGCGCCCAGGCCGCCGCGCTCGCGGCCGCCGTGCCCACGATGCTCGACGGACGGGGACCGGTCGCCGTCGTCGCGAGCCCCTTGCGTCGCACCGTGGAGACGGCGACCGCGATCGCGGCGGCGCTCGAGCTCCCCGCCGAGACGGACGAGCGCCTCATCGAGATGGACTACGGCGAGTGGGACGAGATGCCCCTCGCCGAGCTGGCGCCCGAGGTGTGGGCGCAATGGCGCCGGGACCCCGATTTCCGAGCGCCCGGGGGCGAGAGCTTGGCCGAGGTCCAGGCGCGCGTCGGCGAGTGCGCGGCCGACCTGCTGGAGCGTGCGGGCGACGGTGTGGTGATCGCGGTGAGTCACGTGTCGCCGATCAAGGCCGCGGTCGTGTGGGCGCTCGGCGGTGAGCCGATGCTCGCATGGCGTCTGCGCGTCGACGTCGCGTCGATCACCCGGATCGCCCGTGGCCCCGTGCTCGTCGGCTTCAACCAGCAGGTGCGCTGACCACGTCCACCATCGGAGGCCTGGGCGCTCAGGCGGGGCTGACAGGGATGGCGGCGCGGAATGGCTGGGCGGGGCGCGGGTGCGCACCGTCGGCGTCGACGACGTAGCGACCTTCGCCGGGGCCGTCGGCGACAGGCATGCCCAGCGCGTCGAGCAGCGCGAGGTCGGCGGACGCATCGCGTCCGGTCGTGGTGAGGTAGTTGCCGATGATCAGTGCGTTGGCGCCGGCGAGGAGGCCCATCGCCTGGAGCTCGCCGAGCACGCGTTCGCGGCCGCCGGCGAGACGGATCCACGTACCGGGAAGCACGAGACGGAAGAGCGCGATCGCCTGCAGGGCTTCGCGCGGCGACAGCGTGGGTTGATCTTCGAGCGGGGTGCCGGGGCGAGGGTCGAGGAGGTTGATCGGGACCTCGCAGGGCCCGAGGTCGGCGAGCTCGAACGCGAAGTCGATCCGCTGGGCGAGCGTCTCGCCCATGCCCAGGATCCCTCCCGAGCACAGCTCCATGCCGGCATCGATCGCCAGTTTGGCAGTGGCGACGCGATCGTCGTAGGAGTGGGTGGTGCACACCTGCGGGAACACCTCGCGGCAGGTCTCGAGGTTGTGGTTGTAGCGGTGCACGCCGGCTGCCGCGAGGCGCTGCGCCTGCTCGGCAGTGAGGAGGCCGAGAGAGCAGGCGACCTCGAGTCCCGTCTCTGCGTGTACCGCGTCGACGGCGTCGATCACCTTGCGCAGCAGGCGTTCCTCGGGACCGCGGACCGCCACGACGATGCAGAACTGCGTGGCCCCGGCTTCCTTGGTGGCCCGGGCCGCGCCGAGCACCTCGTCGAGGTCGAGGAACGGGTACACGTCGACGTCGCTCTCGAAGCGAGCGGACTGGGAGCAGAACGCGCAGTCCTCGGGGCAGGCGCCCGACTTGGCGTTGATGAGGCTCTCGAGCTCGACCGCGTCGCCGCAGTACGCGAGACGCACGCGATGGGCCAGGGCCACGAGGTCGGGGAGCTGGTCGAGGGGCAGCGCGGCCACTGCGTCGACTTCGGCGCGCGTGAGCGGGCGACGCTCGTCGAGCAGCGCGGTCTCGGCGCGTGTGAGAGCGAGGATCGGGGCCATGAGGGTCAAACGGTAGCGGTTCCCCGGTCCGGCGCCAGCGTCCGCCCGGGCGGCCGGACCA
>JALHSW010000355.1 GCA_022865365.1 Acidimicrobiia bacterium
CGACTCCTTCAACGGTCCGACGTTCCCGGTCCTTCACTCGCTGATCGTCGACGAGGGCTCGACGTGCCCGACGCTCGAGGACTGCCTGCGCACGATCAGCACGTGGTCGAAGGCGAATCCCGGACACGTGCCGCTGATCCTGTTCATCGAGCCCAAGGCGCTGCCCGTCAACACGAATCCCGACTTCCAGGCCGCGAACAACACCGAGGTCGCCAGGCGGGGACTCGCGAACTGGGACGCAGTCGGGTTCGAGCGTCTCGATGCCCTGGTCCGCGACGTCTTCGGTCGCACTCTCATCACCCCCGACGAGGTGCGCGGGAAGCGCCCCACGCTGCGCGACGCGATCCTGAAGGACGGCTGGCCGACACTCGCTGCGACGCGCGGGGGTGTCATCGTCGTACTGAGTGCCTCGGGAGCCGAGCGCGACGTGTACCTCGCCGGCGCCCCGTCGCTCGAGGGCCGGGCAATGTTCGTTCCGTCGAGTGCCCCGGAGCCGTCCGCTGCGATCATCAAGCGCGACGTCCCGCTGCCCAACGCGTTCCCCCGCATCGTGGGTCG
Source organism: Acidimicrobiia bacterium (assembly GCA_022865365.1). Lineage (GTDB taxonomy): Bacteria > Actinomycetota > Acidimicrobiia > IMCC26256 > PALSA-555 > JALHSW01. The sequence goes on from JALHSW010000355.1 coordinate 559, forward strand.
GAACTTCCTCGTGAAGACTCGCGCTGACGCGGACGCCGTCGAGGCACGCGCCGGTGATCTCACCCGCGCCACCTCCGCGCTCGCGAGCGGCGCGAATGTCGTCGCGACCGACTACCCGGTCTCGGACCCGACGATCGGCCCGTACGTCGTCGACCTGCCCGGAACCGCGACCGCCCGCTGCAACCCGGTCACTGCGCCGACGTGGTGCCGCGACCGCGACGTCGAGAACGCGCGGGGGCTCCGGCACCCCTGACGGCGGCGTGGAGCCCGCCGTGACCACACGCCTACAACGCCGGCAGCACCTCGCGCTCGAAGAGCTCGAGCATCTGCCAGGCGGCGGCCGGGTCGATGCCGGCGAGCAGCGGGTTGAGCGACAGTCTGGCGTCGGGGCCGAGCCGCTCGACGAGCGCGACGGCCTCGTCGGGGGTGAGCACCTCATACGCCCCGCCCTGGCGGAGGCTCTCGACGTCGCGCGACGCCACGAACGGACCCTGCGGCTCCCCGTAGGCGCTCGTGGTCCAGGCAGCATAGGAGTCGATCTGGTGGCGGATGTGGGGCGCCACGTACTCCCAGACTTCTTCCTTGGGCTCGTTGGTGACCCACAGGAAGATCGGGCCGCTCGGCGGGTAGGCGCCGGGGTCCGGCCGACCCGCCTCGATCGTCAGCGCGCGATACCGCTTCCACCCCGCGGGCATGCCGGGCGGGAAGTAGCCGTCGGCGAGATTCACCGCTCGCTCGACGCCGCGCCGAGAAGCGCCACCGACGGAGATGGGCATCGGGTCCTGCACCGGCCGGGGAGTGACCTGTACCGTCGTCCCCCGGTACTCGAACGGCTCACCGGTCCACGCCCGGCGCAGCAGTGGGATCAACTCGTCGAGCGCGTTGCCGCGCGTCGAGAAGTCCTTCCCGAAGGCCTCGAAGTCGTGCTCGACGTAGCCGACGCCGAGTCCGACGTCGAGGCGTCCACCGAGGCAGAGGTCGGCCACCGCGATCTCCTCGGCGAGGCGGATCGGGTCGTACAGCACGGCGAGCAGGACCGAGCAGCGGACGCGGATCCGCCGGGTGCACGCGCCGACCGCACTCGCGAACAACAGGGGTGCCGGGATGTACCCGTCGGGGGACTGGTGGTGCTCGCCGAGGCCGATGGTGGTGAACCCCCGCTCGTCGGCCCACGCGCACATGTCGAGCGCGGCGCGGTAGAGCTCG
>JALHSW010000356.1 GCA_022865365.1 Acidimicrobiia bacterium
CGGATGCTGATCGTCATCGAGGTCCGGGTGGTCGACCTCGACGAGAACCTGGTCGCGTTCGCCGACTTCTCCTCGATGATCGTCGGCCGCCGCGAGCCGCTCCAGGCGGGGTCCGCCACCGACCGAGGCGCGCCCGACCTCTAGCGTCGCGGCTGGGCCGGGCTCATACAGGCCCAAATCTAGGCCCGCATCCAGTTGTCTGGGCCCGCATCCAGTCGTCTCGGCCCGCATCCGGTCGCACATCCTGCACAAGATCGGCGGCCGGTGCTACGTTGCCGCTCGTCCGGCGAATCACGGGGGACCGACGACGCCATGAGGCTCGCGATCGAGATCTTTGACAACGACGGCCTGAACTTCCTGGCCCGCTGGGCTCACGTCCTGGCAGGCATCGCGTGGATCGGGCTGCTCTACTACTTCAACTTCGTGCAGGTGCCCGCCTTCGCCGAGCTCGACGCCGGCGCCCGAAACCAGGCCGTCGACAAGCTCGCGTCTCGGGCGCTGTGGTGGTTCCGCTGGGCAGCCTTGGCGACCTTCCTCTTCGGGATCATGCTCGGCTTCATTCCCGAGGTCAGCGGCGGCAAGGGGATGTTCGTCGAGGAGAACTACTTCAAATCGCCGCAGGGCGTCGCGATCGCCACCGGCATGCTGCTCGGGATCACGATGTTCCTCAACGTGTGGGGCGTCATCTGGCGCAACCAGAAGGTGGTGATCGCCAACGCCCGGAACGTGCTCGCGGGTGGCGAGGCGGACCCGAACGCCGCGGCGGCCGGCCGCAAGGCGCTGCTCGCGTCGCGCCAGAACACCATCTTCTCGTTCGCCATGCTGTTCTTCATGATCGGCGCGGCGCACTTCTTCACGCTCGGCACCTTCGACACGGCCGACAACCGCGCGATCTACTGGGCGATCACCGGGATCATCTGGCTGGTGCTCGAGCTCAGCTGTCTCGGCGTGATCGGCGGTACCGGGCAGAACATCACGAACTGGATGTACGAGGACCACAAGCGCGCGATCGGCGTCGGGCTCGTGATGGTGGTCGTCTGGTACGTCGTGTGGGAGCTCGTCTTCTAGCATCCGGCTGTTCTTCGGGCCCACGAGCTGTGTGGCGGCGAGAGTGCGCCGATCACGACAAGGGCGTCGGTTTCAGGGTGCCGGCCCGGCGCGTTCGCGTTGCTCGACGTCGATGATTCGGAGCCCGTCGGGGAGGTCGGGGTTGCCGACGAGGCGTTCGGTGCCGTGGGGCTCCATGCGCGGGTGGTGCTCGGGACAGAGCCGGACGACGTGCTTGCGGCTGGTGTGGCCGTTCCAGGCGACGGGGTCGAGGTGGTGGAACTGGAGGCCACGGGTGCGCTCGCATCCCGGGTAGCGGCAGTGAGGGTCGCGTCGGGCCAGCTCGCGTTCGAGTGCGACGGGGATGCCCATGCGGCCGCTGCCGTAGTCGATCGCCGGGGCCGCGTCGTCGTGCTCGACCACCCGCGCGTCGGTGAGGACCTGCTGGACGGTGGCGTCGGCGATCGGGATCCCGTCGACATCACTGCCGGTTGCGCCGCGGTTCGTTGCGTCGCGGTTGGTGTGGATGATGACCAACGCCTTCGAGCGCTTCGAGGTTGTGGCGTCGGCGTAGTGGGTGCACAGGTCGACGAACGCGTCTGCCTTGCGGTGCGCGAGGGAGTCCCAGGCCATCCCCTTGGTGGGACGCATGCGCTCGGCCATGTGGTCGAGAACCTTCTCGACCAGCACCCCGTCGACATCGGGCAGGGCCCACTTCCCGAAGACCATCCCCCTGTCTGCGTCGCGCCAGGACGTGACGCAGCGGGCCGCGCGTCGAGCTTCGGCGTCGGCCGAGGTGACGGTCTTCGCCGAGCGCGCCATCCGCTGCAGATCGACGGGTGAGGTCGTGCGGCCGCGCACGGCCCATTCGGCGTCGGATGCTGGCGTTGCGACTTCGGTGAGGGGCTGGAGCTGATCCCAGGTCAGCTCACCCGACCACGCGGCCGCCGCAACCTTGGGGAGTGACTCCAACGACCGGGCGACTTCACGATTCGTCCTCGCGGTGCGCGCCGAGACGCTCGCATCGGGCACCGCGTCGAGCGGCTCCCGGTCATCGAGCACCCGGATCGCCACCAGCTCCTCGAGCCGCCACTGCTGCTGCTCCCGACGCGCGTCAGCGACGACCGCCCGCAGCGACTTCGTCGAATGGCAGCGGAGCGCGTCGACCCGCGCGCCGAAGTCGTACTCGGCGTCGTCGACCGCGGCTGGGTCGAGCCTGGGGGCTGGGGTGCTGCTCATGTCCCCATCCAAGCAGGGGGGTGTGACAGCCACGCCCCGAATCCGAGGGTTCGAGCGAGGAAATCTCGAAAGTTCTTGGCGCCGAGACCGGTCTGCTCGGGACGGCGAGCTTCAGATGCCGAGGAGGTCGCCGATGCGGCCCCGGTGCTCGGCCGTCGTACCGAGGAGCTGTGCATCGGTCTTGACCCGGCGCGCGTAGAGGTGCATGTCGTGCTCCCACGTGTAGCCGATCCCGCCGAGGATCTGGATGCCGTCCTGAGCGAGCAGGCGCTGGCACTCGCCGGCGGCGACCTTGGCCGTCGACACCGCGAGCGTTCGTCGGTTGTCGTCCTCCGCGATGGTGAGGGCAGCGAAGTATCCGGTGGCGCGAGCGCGCTCGAGCGCGACCAGCATGTTGGCGAGCTTGTGCTTGATCGCCTGGAAGGATCCGATGGCCACGCCGAACTGCTCGCGCTGCTTCGCGTACTCGAGCGTGATGTCGAAGATCGTCTGGCAGGTACCGACGGCCTCGAGGGCGAGCGCCACGACGCCATACTCGATCGCACGACGCAGCGCCGCAGCCGTCGCGGGGCCGGGCTCACCGAGCACCTGCTCGTCGGGTACGCGGGTCCCGTCGAGGGAGATGGTCGCGAGCGGCCGCGTGGGGTCAATGCCTGCGACCGGCCGCAGGTCGAGGTCCGCCGTCGGAACGACGAACGCGGCGACTCCGTCGTCGCCCTGGGAGCCGGTGACGCGCGCGACGACCACGACGTCATCGACCCCGGGAGCGCCCAGGACGCCGTTCTTCACACCGTGGAGCACCCAGGCGTCGCCGTCGCGGGTTGCCGTGGCTCGCACTGTGGCGGGGTCGACGCCCGAGCCGGGCTCGCTGATCGCGAGCGTTCCGGTCCGGGTGCCCTCGGCGACGCCAGGGAGGAAGCGGGCCTGCTGTTCCGGGTTCCCGGCTTCACGGATGGTGGGGACGAACTGGGAGACGGTCGGGATGAACGGACCGGGTGCGAGCACACGACCGAGCTCTTCGATCACCACGGCGAGCTCGACGGCTCCGAGTCCGAGCCCGCCGTGCTCCTCGGGCACCGTCAGCGCCGGCCACCCGAGCTCCACCATCTGGTGCCACAGGCCGTCGGCGGACGCGCCGTCCTCGACCAGGGCACGCACGAGGCTGATCGGGCACTCGCGAGCGAGCATGCCCCGCACGCCGTCGCGCAACTCGTCCTGGTCGGACGTGAACTCGAGCTCCATCTCGTTCGTGCTCCGCTCCGGCTGTGGTCCTCGGGCGTGCGGCAACCTACCTGACGGCCGCGTCAGGCTGCGGAGCGCGCCCGTGGCGCGTTTGGGGCACGCCGCGGCGCCGCGCCGGCATCAGGGAGCGAACGTGATGTCGGTGATATTGGCGTTCTTGTCGAGCGTGAGTGTCGCGGTGCTCGTCGTCCCTGAAGCGTCCGCGACCTCACAGTCGACAGCCCCGCTCGGCCCTGGCTCGGTGACGATGATCTTCCGGTCGGAGCAGGTCGCGGTGCCGACCGAGCCCCGCTGCTCCTGGTAGGCCTGCTCGGTGAACGCCGCCAACTTGTCGGGGAAGAGGATCAGGCTGCCGAGATGGAAGAAAGGACTCCCATCCTTGCGTATGCGGCCCTTGAACTTGGCCCGCTGGTCATCGATGACGGCGGTGCACGTGAAGCGCGTCCCCGTCTTGGTCGAGACCCGCCGAGGGCAGCGTGCCTTCGTGATCTCGAGGTCAGCGACAGGAGTTCCTGCGAACCTGGTCTGGAACTTCGGCCAGACATCCTTGGTGAGGACGGTTGCGACCAACTGGCCGCTCACGGTGTCGGCGGCCGCGGCGTTGGGGGCCGCGGCTGCGAGCACCGACATCGTGGTGATCGCCAGTACCAGTAGCCGAATCCCGGCTCGGCGCACGTCCCGCCTCCTTCGTCGCCACCCGGTTGGTGGGCTGCGCGTACAGCGTCGTCTCACGGCGCTCGTCCTCGCCAGGGTCGAAAGTCCCGTGGCACCGGCCCGCCGGCGATGCCTCAGTCCGGAGCCGTGGCGAGTGCGGCGAGGGCCCGGCGGTCCACCTTCTCGGCCGCAGTGAGCGGGAGCACGTCGATCACACGGAGGTGGTCGGGGAGCTTGTATCCCGCGAGCTGCTCAGCCCCGTGGTCACGTAGCGAGCGAAAAGTGGGCGGCCGCTCCGGGTCCCGGGGCACGACGAAGGCGACCCCGATCTCTCCCATCACCGGATCGGGACGGGGCGCGACTGCAACTGCGGCGACGTCGGGATGCGTCGAGAGCACGCCTTCGACTTCGACCGGATACACGTTGTAGCCGCCGCGCACGTACATCTCCTTGCTCCGTCCGACGAGACGGAGCCGGCCGCGGTCGTCGACCCAGCCGAGGTCACCGGTGCGGACGAAGCCGTCCGGCGTGAACGCCGCACGCGTGCCCTCGGGGTCGCCCCAGTAGCCCGTCATCACCGCCGGCGACCGAAGACACACCGATCCGACCTCACCGCTCGGAACCTCCACGTCGGCGTCGTCGAGCAGGCGCAGCTCGACCGCGGCGTGCGGCCGACCGACGCTCACGATCGCGTCCTCGTCGGGATCGTCGAACGCGGTACCGAGCCCGATGCCCGCCTCCGTGCACGAGTAGCGCGTCGCGAGCTTCGCGCCAAAACGCTCGCGCGCCTCCTTGGCGAGGCCCGGAGTCACTGGTCCGCCGCCGACGACGATGTACTGCACGCTCGAGAGGTCGTAGCGGTCGAAGTCGGGCCGGCGGAGCATGAGCGCGATCTGCGCGGGGACGCCCGCGACCGTGTGCATGCGTTCGCGCTCGAGCAGCTCGAGCGACCCCTGCGCGCTCCATCGCGTCATGATGAAGTTGACGCCGCCGCGCCGGAGGTTGCCGGCGAGCTTCGTCATGAAGCCGAGATGCGCGAACGAGGTGCCGGTGAAACCGCGGCCGCCGCCACCCCAGGAATCGCCGACGTCGTTCGCCGTGATGAACGTGAGTTGGCGGTTGCAGTAGACGGCGCCCTTGGGCGCGCCGGTCGTGCCCGACGTGAAGACGATCGCGACGGGACGGTCAGGGTAGTCGGGAAGCGGTAGTGGCGAATCTCCGGCGACCCGCACGCCGTCGAGCAGCTCGGTGGTGGAGCCGGCCGGGGCGAGCTCGAGGCCGTCGAAGCCCGGGGGGACGCCACCCGGCCCACCGACGACGAGTAGCGGCGCAGCCCGTTCGAGCACGCCGGCGCGCTCGCGCTCCGTGAGGCGGTCGTTGACGCCGGCTGTCACCGCGCCGAGCTTGGCGGCCGCGAGGTAGAGGACGATGTACTCGGGCCCCGGCGGCAGAACGAGGGCCACGACACCGCCGGGGCCGACCCCTCGGGCCGCCAGTCCCGTGGCGGCTTCGTCGCTGATCCAATCGAGGTCGGAGTAGGAGATGGGCCAGCCGGCCGGGGCAACGTACGCGGGCGAGCCGTCGAATCGAGCGGCAGCCTCACGTATGGTTGCGCCGAGCATTGGCGGGAGCTTTCGGGCGTCGGACCGGGACAGAGCCGTGGCTGGGGGTGCGCAGTGGCGGCATCGTACAAGTCGGACGGGGCAACACCGGCTCGCGCCGGGTCCCGGGTCGAAGCGGAGCCGGATCCCAAGCCGGATCCCAAGCCCGATACTCAGGGTGCGTCGGCGGGGACCCCCGCGCAGCGCCGCGAGCTACGGGCGCAGGGGAAGCGCACCATGCGCCGGCTCCTCGACGCCGGGCTCCGGGTGTTCGCCCAGCGGGGCTACCACGCGGCGCGAGTCGACGACATCGTGCGTGCCGCGCGCACGTCACACGGGACGTTCTACCTCTACTTCGCCAACAAAGAGGACCTGCTGCGCGCACTGGCCGTCGACTGCGCGCAGGAGCTCACCGACCTGGCCGAGACCGTCGGCCCGATCGGACCCGACGATGCCGGGCGCGCGGAGCTCCGTTCGTTCCTGGAGCACTTCCTGGCGACGTATCGGCGGTACGGTCCGGTCATCCGGATGACCGGACCGTACCGCCGATACGTCGCCAGGAAGTGCTCCAGGAACGAACGGAGCTCCGCGCGCCCG
>JALHSW010000028.1 GCA_022865365.1 Acidimicrobiia bacterium
GAGCCGGGCCCGGAAGTCGTCGGTCAGCGCACGCAGCTCCGCGTCGGAGCGACGCTCCATCTCGGGCTCGAGCGCGTTGACATCGGGCACGATCGTCTGGAGCAGCTTGAGCTTTCGCCCCTCGCCGGCGTGCAGCACCTTCTGGAAGAAACTCATGTCGAGAGTCGATCCTACCGGCGAGGGCGTCATGGTCTGGCGGCGGGGCTCCTGACGACGGGGCTCCTTGCGGCGATCTTTGTGAGCCGGTCTGCGAGCATGGTTCGGTGACGGTGGACGCCTCGGCCCCGCAGCAGGGCACCGCCGACCCAGCCGCCACGAGCGTCCTAACTCTTGGGTGGGCCCGTCGGTGGGCGCGACGCGTGCGCGACGCCCACCCCGCGGCGCTCGTGCTCGGGGCTGCCGTCGTGATCTGGATCGCGACGTTCGCGTTCCTCGTCGTTCGTCGCCACGACCGCTTCTGGGACACCGACTTCGACATGGGCATCCACGACCAGGCGCTGTGGTTGCTCGCGCGCGGTCGTGGCTTCGTCACGGTGCGCGGCCTGCAGGCGTTTGGGCATCACGCGACGCCCGGCTACTTCCTCCTGGCACCCGCGTCGTGGTTGGGCGCCGGGCCGAACTTCCTCAACCTCGTGCAGGTGACGGTGCTCGCGCTCGGCGCGTTTCCTGTCTACCTCATCGCCCGAGCACGGGGCGTCGCCCCGTGGGCATGCGCCGCTCTCGGCACGGCGTTCTTGCTGCACCCGGCGCTGCAGTTCTTCGCGTGGGAACTGTTCCACCCCGAGGTGATCGCGATCACTCCGCTGCTGTGCGCGTATCTCTGCGCAACGCGTCGGTCGTGGCGGTGGTTCGCGGTGTGGGCGGTACTCGCCGTGGCGTGGAAGGAGGACGTCGCCCTCGCCGTGATCGTGCTCGGGTTGATCATCGCATGGCGAGGGGATCGCCGCGTCGGACTGGCCACTGCCGGGCTGGCCCTCGTCTGGTTCGTCGCGGTGACCTTCATCGTGATGCCCGCGATCAACGGCGGGGTCCTGCAGTCCGAGGGGATCTACTCCGGGGTGGGCGGATCGGCCGGCGGCATCGTCGACACCGCGCTGTCGGATCCAGGGCGGATCACCCCACGGGTCTTCGGCTCGGAGTCCGGCGCATTCGCGTGGAAGCTGCTGCTGCCCTTCGGTCTGGTGCCGCTGCTCGCGCCGGTGGTGCTCCTGATCGGGCTCCCCCAGTTCCTCATCGACGTGCTCAGCGACGTCCCCTGGACGCGGATGATCACGTTCCACTACGCCGCGCTGCCGTTCACCGCCCTCACGATCGGCATGGTCGAAGGGGTGGCGTTCCTCGGGCGCCGCCTCGGTCCTCCGGCTCGCATCGCCGCGCCACTGGTGGTTCTCGTGTTTGCGATCTTCGGCACGATCGCGTGGGGGCCGTCGCCGGTCGGGGCCGAGTACCGCAAGGGATGGTGGCCGCCGGCGGAAGACACGCGCCTCGCCGCGAAGCAAGCCGCGATCGAGGCAGTGCCCGAAGGCGCTTCGGTCAGCGCGTCGTACACGCTCGTGCCGCACCTGACGCACCGCGCCGAGATCTATTCGTTCCCGAATCCCTGGCGACCCGCCAACTGGGGCGTCCCCGGCTCTCCGAGCCGGAGCCCGAAGCGGGTCGACTGGATCGTCATCGACCGTCAGACCCTGGGCAGCGAACAGCAACTGCTCGCGGGGATCCTGCGTCGCGGTAACTTCAGGGTTGTGCTCGACCGCGACGATCTGATCGTCGCGCGTCGTGTGCACGGCTGACACGCCGATCCTTGCGCCGCTCGACCTGGTGGCGCAGCTTGTCGATGACGAGATCCAACGCGACCTCGGGTACGGGGCCGGCTGCATGAGCGGTGACCCTGCCGTCGCGCAGGTGCAGGATCACCGAGCACCGGGCATGGTCGGCGATGCGCGGATTGCGCTGGTCGGCGAAGTCGACCTCGGCACGCGTGAGGTCACGGGCGACCCGCTCGAGCCGACCGAGCTTGCGTCGCGCCATCGCCCGCAGGCTCGGTGTGACCTCGACGTGGTGACTCCGAACGACCACATCCATGCGCTTCCCCCACCCACTCGACGCC
>JALHSW010000357.1 GCA_022865365.1 Acidimicrobiia bacterium
CTGTCGTGCGGCTCGTGTGTCTCTTCGAAGGCGCGCTCGAGGCGAGCGCGGAAGTCGGCCCGGGCCGCTTCGCACTCTTCTTCGGTGAAGTCAGCTTTCGCGACGAGCTGTTGCGTGTAGAGCTCGCGCACCGACGGTCGGGCATCGATGAGGGCGTACATGCGGGGTTGCGTGAACGCAGGTTCGTCGCCTTCGTTGTGGCCGTAGCGGCGGTAGCACACGAGATCGACCACGACGTCCTTCTTGAATGCCTGGCGGAAGGCGAATGCGAGTCGGATCACGCGCACTGCGGCTTCGGGGTCGTCGCCGTTCACGTGGAAGATCGGCGCCTGGACCATCTTGGCGACGTCGGTCGCGTACACCGACGAACGACCGGCCTCGGGCGAGGTGGTGAACCCGAGCTGGTTGTTCACGACGACGTGTACGGTGCCCCCGACGTCGAAGCCCTCGACGTCGGAGAGGTTGAGGGTCTCGGCGACGACGCCCTGGCCGGCGAACGCTGCGTCGCCGTGCACGAGCACCGGGAGTACGGCGGCGCCCGAGGTGTCACCGCGTCGGTCGCCCTTCGCCCGCGCCATCCCCTCGACCACGGGGTCGACCGTCTCGAGGTGGCTCGGGTTGGCCGCCAGGGTCAGGGCGACGGTCGTGCCGTCGGGCGCCGCATGCTTTCCGGTGGCGCCGAGGTGGTACTTCACGTCACCGGAACCCTGCGTGCTCGACGGGTCGAGCTCGCCCTCGAACTCTCGGAAGATCTGGGCGTAGGACTTCCCGACGACGTTGGCGAGCACGTTGAGGCGCCCGCGATGCGACATGCCCATCACGACCTCGACGACGCCGGCGTCGGCGGCGGCGGTGTTGAGCGCATCGAGCATCGGGATGAGCGTTTCGGCGCCCTCGAGGCTGAAGCGCTTCTGCCCGAGGTACTTCGTGTGGACGAACCGCTCGAAGGCCTCGGCCGCGTTGAGGCGGTCGAGGATCCGTTGCTTCTCCTCGAGGCCGGGCTCCGGCGTAGGGCCTTCCACGTGCTCCTGGATCCAGGCCTTCTGGTCGGGTTCCTGGATGTGCATGTACTCGACGCCGACCGTGCGGGCGTACGCGTCGCGCAGCACGCCGAGGATCTCGCGGAGCGCCATGCGACCCTGTTCGAGATGGCCGGCACCGAGGCTGCCGAGCGGGAACTCGCGATCGAGGTCCCAGATCGAGAGGTCGTAGTGCGTGATGTCGAGTTCGGGATGCGTGCGTGGCCCGCGTCGTCCGAGCGGGTCGAGGTTGGCCATGAGGTGGCCGCGCACCCGGTACATGTTGATGAGCTGGTGGACCTTCACCACCTTCTCGTGAGCGGTCTCGCCGTCGAGCGGCGCGTGGTCGCGCACCCATCGGGCCGGTTCGTACGGCACCGCGAGGCGCTGGAACACCGCGTCGTAGAACCCGACGCCATCGGCGGTCGGGCCGCCGAGGATCAGATCGTGCACGCGACGCAGGAACTCGCCGCTCTCGGCTCCACCGATGATCCGGTGGTCGTAGGTGTTGGTGAGCGTCGTGACGGTGCTCACACCCAGGCGGGCGAGCGCCTGCGGGTGCCCCTTCGTACTCCGACGGAAAGCCGTTCGCGCCGACCCCGAGGATGAATCCCTGGCCGGGCATCAGGCGCGGTACGGAGTGGACGGTGCCGATCATGCCGGGGTTCGTGATCGTGCCCGTCGTGCCGACGAAGTC
>JALHSW010000358.1 GCA_022865365.1 Acidimicrobiia bacterium
CGACCCGCCGAGCAGGAAGCCGAGGTTGGTGGAGAGCTCAGACCAGGGCGCGCTCGGGCCGGGCGCGAGCAGACCGTGCTGGCCGACGAGCGAGACCAGGCTGCCGAGCACCGGCGGGATCGCGAGGCAGAGCCCGTACCAGACGGGGTTCGACACACCCGCGGCCGCGAGCGCGACGCAAGGGATGAACCGGAACACCCCTTCGGCGCCGAGGATCATCCCGTAGGGCCGGAAGCGGCCGTTGCCCGAGAGCGTGCCTCGGGTCACGTGCTGGAAGCAGTACGTGAACAGGGCGACGATCAGGCAGACGACGAGGCCGGTGAGACCCTCGAAGAGGTTGTCGATCACGTCCGTGGTGACCGAGAGGATGATCGTCGCGATCGCGAGTCCGCAGGTGAGCCAGAGCCCCAGCAGCGCGGCCCGACGCACCACCGGGCCACCGCCGACCTGGCGGGCCCGCCGGTCAGCGACCGCCCGGCCGACCTCCTGCTCGAGCGGGAGGAAGAAGCCCGGGGCCAGCACGAAGACGAACACCCAGAGTGCGTTCAGGGCCGCGTAGTCGGCCTTGCTCAGCGATCGGAACGACAGGATCTGGAAGGCGTAGGCCGTGATGCCGGCGATGGCGAGGCCCGCCCCGACCGCGAACGTGCCCTCGGGGAGGGTGCGGCGGGTGGCCTCGACGAGCCGCTGGGTACGTTGCGCCATGAATCAGGAGTCCGAACGACAGGCTCAGTGGGCGTGCGAAGCATAATGGCCGGACCCTATGAGCACCCGAATGCTCATCCTCTTGGCCGCCCTGCTCGCCTTCGCGATTCTTGGCGCTTCGGCGGTGCAGATCCTCATGGCGCGCTGACGCGCGCAGCCGGGACGCACGAGCGCCGGCGCAGCTCGATCAGGTACGCGCCAGGGAGCCGGTCGACGCGTCGCACGCATGCCTCGGGGAGCCGCTCGAGCATCGCTCTGGCTGTCGCTGGTGTGTAGCGGCCGACACCGTCGGCATCCAGCTGCGCTCGGAGCGCGGGAACCTGGTCGCCGACGAGACGCGTGCGGAGCACCACGTACCGCACATCGTGGCGCGCGAGCGCCGCGAGCGACTTTGCGCTCGGGAACGTGTCGACGGTGGCGGCGAGCTGCTCGAATCCCTCGGGGGTGAAGCCCGAGTAGCCGTTGACGCGGGGGTGGCCGTCGATGAGCGACAGGTACTGGCGGGGGGACTCGACGTACGCCCAGGCGACGCCGTCGGTGGCTCCCTTCATCGGTAGCTCGGCCACGGTGCCGTCGCCCCGACGAGCGAGCGCGTGGTTCACCGCCTCGACCGTGGCCCCCTCGGGCACGCGGGTCATCGGGAGCTCGCGCGCCGTCTCGGCGACGACGAACGCGCTGATCAGCACCAGCGCGACGAGCGCAACCCGGCGACCGAGCCGAGCGAACAGGGCACGGAGGCCGAACGCGGCCAGCAAGGCGAGCGCGCACTGCGCCATGACGGTGAACCTGGCCGTGACCCGGATCCCCGAGAAGCCGGGCACGAAGTGACGCAAGACCTTGAACGGCAGCGGGACCTCGTGCCCGAAGATCATCGTCGAGTCGCCGAACGCGAGCACGAGACTCACGAGGCCTGCGAGCGCGATGAGCAGCGCGACGCGCGCGTCGCGGCGAGCATCCTCGCCCGTCGTCGCGCCGGACTCGCTTGATTGGTCGGACTCGCTCGGCTCGGCGGACTCGCTCGGCTCGGCGGACTCGTCCGGTGCTCGCGGGCGCCGAACCGCCCGCACCAGGACCACCAGCCCGAGTGCTCCGAACGCCAGCGCCACGATGCCGGGGAACAGGTGGCTCTCGACCCCCCCCTGTAGGGAACGGACCTCGAACTGCGGGATCTTCGTGAGCAGGTAGTTGTCGGGGACCGGCGACAGGAAGTCCTCGATGTGGGCCTGGAACTCCGCGTCGGCCCCGCGCCGGAAGTGCGGATCCTGCTGGAGCTCGATGTAGTGCAGGGCGACGGGGACCGTGATCACGGCCGCGACCGCCGCGCCGACCGCCAAGCCGCGCAGGTAGCGCGCCAGATCGGGTGGGCGGAAGACGACCAGCCAGCCCAGCGCCAGCACCGCGGTCGCGACGGCCATCATCGTGCCGTAGTACGTCGCGCTCGTGGCCAGCACGCCCAGCGCGACGCCGATCGCGGCACCGCGCGCGAGTGTCGGCACGTCGAAGTACCGCACGACGAGCAGCACGGTGAGCGGGACGAGGAACGACGTCAACATGAGCTGCGCGTGCCAGACCTGCTGCAGGAGCGGGGTCGCGAAGGCGAAGGCGAGCGCGGCGACGAACGACGCCGTCCAGGACCGTGTCAGGCGCAGGGCCAGGCGGTACATGAACCACAGTGCCGCCGTCTGGGTCGCGAGCGCGAGCACGTTGAACCCGATGGTCGTGCCGAACAGGACGCGCAGTGGCCACGCCACCACGGCGACCGGGAGCATCGCCTCCGAATAGGCCAGCGTGTTCTGCGCGTCGAAGAAGATGTTGGCGTTCCAGATCGCGTCCCAACCGTGGGGGATCGCGTGCTGGACCCAACCGAGGATCCACAAGACGAACACCGCGTCGCCGCTGTCTCCGACGACGTGGGACCCGAACCGCCCGAGGGAGCGGAAGGTCATCGCGAAGGCGAGGACCGCGAAGACGCCGAGCAGGATCGCCGCGGGGGGAGCGGACCGCGGGGGTGGCGCCGACGCTGCGGTGGGGGCCTCGGTCGGCGACCCGCCGAGCTCGGTGCCGACGGGGTCGTCACTCAAGCCAGCGAGCATACCCAGGTGCACTCGGCTGCCGGCGGCCGCCGGCGGTGATCAAGGCCGTGGATGGTTCGGAAATGGGCGATACTGACGCCTCGCGGCAGAATGGGATGACGTGGTGGCCGAGCGGTTCGACGTCGTGGTCCTCGGTGGCGGGCCGGGCGGCTACGCGGCCGCGCTCTACGGAGCGGCGGCCGGACTCCGCGTGGTGCTCGTCGAGGAGCGCCGTGTGGGTGGGACGTGCCTGCATCAGGGCTGCATCCCGGCCAAGGAGCTGCTCCAGACGGCCGAGGTGCTGCGCACCGTCCGCGGCGCCAAGGAGTTCGGGGTCGACGCGGGCGAGCCGGTGCTCGACCTGCGTGCGAGTCAGGCCCGCAAG
>JALHSW010000359.1 GCA_022865365.1 Acidimicrobiia bacterium
ACGCGACCTCCCGTCCGTAGGCGCGGTCGACGCGCGCAGTCTCGAACCCGAGGACGCGGTACAGACCGACACCCGCAGTGTTCGCCGCGTCGACGAAGAGCATGCCGACGCGCACGCCGCGGTCGTGCAGGGATATCAATCCGCCGAGCACGAGCGCACGACCGAGTCCGATGCCCCGACGGTCGGGGTCGACACCGATCACGTAGATCTCACCCAGTGGTTCGGGCTCACTCGGCGGCGCAGGGGGATGAACCTTCGTCCAGCAGAACCCCGCGAGGCCGCCGTCGTCGAACGCGAGCAGGAAGCCCTGCGGGTCGAACCAGCGCTCGGCTTCGCGCGCACGCAGGGTCTCGAGCGTCCACCCGCCCTGGTCGGGGTCGTCGCGGAAGGATCGGTTGTTGACGACGAGCCACGCGTCCTCGTCGCGACCGGGCTCGAACGCCCGGACCTCGACTCCATCGGGCCAACGAACGGCTTCGCCGAGCGGCAGGCCGACGCGCATCTGCCACAGCTCGCGTTCCACCGTGAAACCCGCGCCGCCGACGAGTGCCTCGCTCTGCTCGTCGGCGCCGAAGAGCCAGAGGGTGATGCGGGTGATCGCTCGCGTGCGCGCATCGGTCAGCAGCGTGTCGAGCAGCGCGGTCGCCGTGTCAGGGGTCCGGTGATCAGGGCCGAAGAGGATCGCGGCGACGACCGTTGTCGGGTCCTCGGTGGGCGCTACGTGCACCGCCCCGACGACGTCGTCACCGACGAGGCCGAGGATCAGGGTCGAGTCGGGGCCGGGGTGCTCGAGGTCACGCCACACGGCGTCGCCGAACGGTGGGTGACCGTCGGCCCTCGTCGCGGCCGCGGCGAGGCTGCTCAGCAAGGTCAGGTCGGCGGGCGCGACCGGACGGCGCACCTGCACGTCGAGCATGGCACCGAGGCTACCGCCGAGCCCTCGAAACCCCGCCGTGCCGGCGGTGCGGGACGGGCCAATAGGGTGCGACCGTGGCCGAGTCGAGGAGTGCGAAGCCGAGAGGTGCGAAGGCGCGAGCCGACGTGGTCCGCGAACGGCTGGCCCTCGAGTACCCGGGAACAGCCGCGGAGCTCTGCGCGCTGCACCACGACGACCCGTTCCAGCTCCTCGCAGCCACGATCCTGTCCGCGCAATCCACCGACGAGACGGTGAACAAGGTCACGCCGGGGCTGTTCGCCTGCTACCCGACGCCAGCGGACCTCGCCGAGGCCGACCCGGCCGAGCTCGAGGTGCTGATCCATTCGAGCGGGTTCTTCCGCTCGAAGGCCAAGAGCCTGCTCGGCATGGCGCGCGGGGTCGAGGAACGCTTCGGCGGCGAGGTCCCGACAGATCTCGAGGACCTGGTGACGCTCCCGGGGGTTGGCCGCAAGACGGCGAACGTGGTGCGATCGGTCGCGTTTGATCTTCCGGGACTCCCTGTCGATACGCACGTCGGGCGGCTCGCGCGTCGGCTCAAGCTCACGTCGGAGACCGACGCAGTGAAGGCCGAGCACGACCTCAACTCGATCGTGCCTCCCGAGGAGCGGGGCATGCTCTCGCTCCGCCTCATCCTCCATGGCCGTGCGGTGTGCACGGCCCGCAAGCCGCGCTGCGACGAGTGCGCGCTGGTCGATATCTGCCCCTCGGCGTTCAAGGCCGAGGCCAAGGCCTGAGCTCATCGTCTGGCGCAGCGGTCACGCCAAATCGGCGAGATGGTTCATGGCGCGGTCGAGCGAGCGGCGGGTCGTGACGAGACTCCGCTCGGCGGCATACAGGTCGGCCGCGATCGCAGAGTCGGGAGACTCCCCGTAGCGGGTCGCGATGGCCGTGACGCGCGTCGTGAGTTCCTCGACCTGGGTCCGGAGGGTCAACAGCTCGGCCTGATCGGGTGCGCTCATGTG
>JALHSW010000360.1 GCA_022865365.1 Acidimicrobiia bacterium
GGCGCCGAAGTTACGCCGCGACGAGGTTCGGTACACCTCCTTGCGGAACGCAAAGCTCGAGCCGCGCAGCACAATGCCCAGGGCGGCCAGGCTCAGCGGCACGAAGAGCGTGAGCATGATGGAGCCGAAGGCCTCGGAGAACGCGGTCCAGAGCACCACGAGCACGAAGATCAACCACACGTGGTTGGCCTCCCACACCGGCCCGATCGAGTGGTCGACGACGGCACGGGGGTGTTTGCCCCGTTCGGCGCCGCCCGCGACGAGGTCCCAGAAGCCGGCACCGAAGTCGGCGCCGCCGAAGAGGGCGTAGGCGGTGATACCGATGAACAGCACCACGGCCACGGCTTCGGCCATCAGCCCGTCACTTCCTGCAGGTCACGGTCTGGCTGCAGGTCACGGTCAGGCGTCGGGAGCGGTGCGCGCGGGCCGTAAGGCGTGTCGGAGTCGTCGTGCCCGCCGTCCGGGCCACGTTCGCGGAACCGTCGGGACATCGCGCGCAGGATCAGCACGAGCGTGACCGCGACGCCGATATAGAGGGCAGCGATCACGAGGAACGTCACCCACACCCCTTCGTTGCCGGTGGCTGCCGCGGTCACCTTCATCTCGCCGAAGACGATCCAGGGTTGGCGGCCGACCTCGGTGACCACCCAGCCCGCCTCCATCGCCAGCACCGACAGCACACCGCTGATCGCGGCGGCGCGCAGGAACCACTTCCCCTCGGGCATCCGCCGCTTGCGCAACCACGCCGCGCCGTACCAGAGCGAGAGCAGCGAGAGGAAGGTCCCGAGCCCGACCATCACGTCCCAGGCGAGGTGGACGGTGTTGACCTGTCGGGTGTTCGGACGCGAACCCTCGGGGAACGAATCGAGTCCCTTGATCACGGTCGAGGTCCCCGTGCTCGGATCGGACAGGATCGAGGCGAGGCCGGGGATCGCGATTCCCCCGCTCACGGTGCCGTCGTCGTTCAGTCGACCGAACAGCGTCTCGGGCACGTCATCGGCGGTCTTCGGAACCAGTTCGATCGCGGCGAACTTCGTGGGCTCGTTCTCGTAGACCCAGCGGGCGAGTTGATCCCCGACGAGCATCTGCACGGGCGTTGCGATCGCGGCCACAGTGAACGCGATCGTGAACCCGAGTCGGTGGTAGCGGTCGCGGCGACCGCGCAGCATCCCCGCGGCGTACACCGACGCGATCAGGAACCCGCCGACGAGGTACGCGGCGATCAACATGTGCAGGGCCTGGAGCGGCATCGCCTTGTTGAAGATCACCTCGAGCGGCGCGACGTCGATGACCTTGCCCGCGCTGTTGACGGTGAAGCCGGTCGGCTCGTTCATCCATGCGTTGGCCGCGACGACCGACACCGTGCCCCCGATCCCGGCGATCACGATCGGCACCCCGGTCCAGAAGTGGTGCCACGGCTTCAGGCGCTTCCACCCGTAGATGTAGATGGCGATGAAGATCGCCTCGAGGAAGAAGAACAGACCCTCGACCGCGAACGGGATGCCGAAGGCGGCGCCGTACTTGTCCATGAACTTGGGCCAGAGCAGGCCGAACTCGAAGGTCAGGACCGTGCCGGTGACCGCACCCACCGCGAAGGTGACCGCCATGTACTTCGACCACCGCTGCGCGAGCTCGAGTGCGTCGGCGTCGTCCTTCTTGATCGCCCGGTAGTTGGCGACGAGGGCCATGAACGCCCACGACACCCCGAGCGGGACCAGGATGATGTGCGTGGCGAGGGTGAACGCCATCTGGGCCCGGGCCCAGGGCACGGGATCCACGGCGAGCAGGAACTGCGACACTGCGGGTGCCCCCTACTCCTGGTCGGGTGGTGCGGCCGGGGCATCCTCTCGATCGCGCAGGCGGGGCATCGCGCTCGTGGCCATGCGGGCGACGAGCATCGCCACGATCGTCACCAGGTAGAGCTGCCCCGACAGTGCCTCCAACACGGCAACCGCCCGCCCGAGCCCGGTCGCGGCCGTGAAGTCGCCGTAGCCGGTCGTGGTGAGAGTGACGAAGCTGAAGTACAGGTAATCGGCCGAAGTCGCATGCGTCGTCTGCGCGAAGAACGGATCCGAGATCGAGGCGCCGATCGAGCCGTAGAGGAACGCCCACAGCATGCCCAGCATCACGTAGATGCAGAGTGCACCGAGCACCGTATGGATGTCGACGACACCGCGTCGGATGATCGCTCGCGCGATCACCACGGGCGCGGCGA
>JALHSW010000361.1 GCA_022865365.1 Acidimicrobiia bacterium
TCCGCCGACTCGACCGAATCCGCCGACTCGACCGGGGGCGAACCGACCGAATCCGCCGACTCGACCGAATCCGCCGACTCGACCGGGGGCGAACCGACCGAATCCGCCGACTCGACCGGGGGCGACTCGAGTGCGGCCTCGGTGGGCTGGGGCGGCGGCATGGTCGGCTCCGGTGCCGTGCCCTCGGGCGGGCCCTCGGTGGGACGAGGCATCTCGATGTCCTGGATGCGCAGCGGCCCCTCACGGTCGCCGCGGTCGCCACGGTCGCGCTTGCCCTTGTTGCGGGACGTGACCTGACGGACCGAGTACGGGAGCAACGCCATCTCGCGTGCGACGCGGATCGCCTTCGCCACCTCTCGCTGCTGCTTCGCGTCGTTGCCCGTGACCCGGCGGGCGCGAATCTTGGCGCGCTCTGACATGAACCGACGCAGCAGATTGACGTCCTTGTAGTCGATGTACTCGACCGATTCCTGGTCGAGGATCGACACCTTCTTCTTGATCTTGCGGTCCGCGGCCTCGCCCTTTCGGCGCTTGCCGCTGTCGCTGCTGTTCCGCGCTTTTGCCATCGATCCTGTGCTCCCGAATCCTGGAGAGGTATGTACCTGCAGAGGTGACTAGAAGGGCTCTTCGCCGAGATCGTCGTACCCGCCACCGGTGTCGGGGGCCGGGGTGGCGGGGGCCGGGGTGGGCCCGCCGCCGCCTCCGGACTGGCCGCCGCCTCCGGACCGGCCACCACCATCGCGACGCTCGGTACGCGTGATCTGCGCGGTCGCCCAGCGCAGGCTCGGCCCGATGTCGTCGGCGGTGATCTCGACGACGGTGCGCTTCTCACCGTTCTCGGTCTCCCACGAGCGCTGCTCGAGGCGGCCGGTGACCACGACACGCGAGCCCTTGGCGATCGACTCGGCGACGTTCTCGGCCATCTCACGCCACGCGACGACGTTGAAGAAGGAGACCTGCTCCTCCCACTCCTGGCTCTGCTTGTTCTGCCAGCGGCGGTTCACCGCGAGCCCGAACACCACCTTCGCTGCGCCGCTCGGGATGTAGCGCAGCTCGGGGTCGCGTGTGACGTTGCCCACCAGGGTCACCGAATTGTCAGCCATCTCCAGCCCTTCCTCTCACGTGTGCCCGACTCTCGCGGGGCGCCTAGGTCTCCGCCGGGGTGCCGAGCTTCCCGTAGACGTGCTCCGGGATGCGCAGCACCTTGTGGCGCAGCACTTCGTCGGCAAGGGAGAGCATGCGCCCGAGCTCGTCCGTCGCGGCCGGCTCTGCCTTGGTCTGGAGGACGACGTAGTAGCCCTCCCACTTGTGATTGAGCCGGTAGGCGAACCGGCGCTTGCCCCAGAAGTCGACCGTGCCGATCTCGGCACCGTTGGACTTGAGCAGCTCCGTCGCCTGATCGACGGCGGCCCGGATGTCGCTCTCTTCCAGGTCCGCGTCGTAGATGACCATGATCTCGTACGGCCGCATGGCCGTGCCTCCTTCGGACCGAGGGTCCCTCGCCGTGCCGGACCCCGGGCTCCCCCTGTCGCCGCGTCGAGATGTCTCGCCAAGAGCTGTGGCCGGGGGAGCAGGACTATTGAGTTGTGAGCAGGGCAGGCTACCAGCGCGGTGGCCGAACCCGCCCAACGGGTCTCCCCGACGTGGCGTGGTAGCGACGACCCTACGACGGGGGTGTGACAGCGCTCAGGCGGCCTCGCGGCAGGTCGCCTGCAAGCGTCTCGAGCGCGTACCGGAACGGGCCGGCGGCACGGTAGGCGGGACACTCCGCCTCGCTGCCCGCACAGGGCTCCATCCGCAGTCGATCGACGACGCGCCCCGAGGAGTCGAAGAACCCGATGTCGAGCGCGACCGGGACGGTCGACATCGTGAAGCCCGTGCTCGAGGGCTCGTCGAAGGCGAACAGCATGCCGTCGTAGGGGCCGAGATCACGGCGCTGTCGGAGGCCCTGGACGCGCTCGTCGGCGTCGTCGGCGATGACGGCGCGGAAGGGTCGGGCGCCGACCGCGATCCGGGTCGCCGTGAGACCACGGAACGGCTGCTTCGCCGGGCCTGCCTCGTCGACGGCCCGCTCGACCGACCGGGCCGGCGCCGCGCCTGCGTCGTCGGCGCCGGAGCGCCAGATCCCGAGAACGAGGAGGACGAGGCCGACGCCGACGAGCACCGCGGCGAGCACGCGCGCGGGCCGGCGCACGTCAGCCGCGGTGGGTCATGCGGGAGCGGGCTCCTCGGCTTCGGCCTCGGTCGTCGCCCCGGTGAGCCGGAGCTCGTCGGGGAACGTGTCGGCCGCGTGGTACGTCTCCTTGCTCGACGGGAACCGCCCTTCACGCACGTCGTCGGCGAAGCGCCGGACCGCGTCGGTCCCGTCGGTGGCCCACTCCGCGTACCGGCGGACGAACTTGGGCCGCATGCGGTCCTCGAGCCCGAGCAGGTCGTGGAACACCAGCACCTGACCGTCGCAGTGGCGACCGGCACCGATCCCGATGGTCGGCACCGGAACCGTGTCGGTGACGAGGCGCGCGACGCCGTCGGGGACGCACTCGAGCACGATCGCGAAGCACCCGGCCTCGGCGAGGGCGATGGCGTCGTCGACGATCACCCGGGCCGCCTCCAGCTCCTTGCCCTGCACCCTGAACCCGCCGAGCGCGTGCACGGACTGCGGGGTGAGCCCGAGGTGGCCCATCACCGGGATCTCGGCGTCGAGGATCGCCTGGACGGCCGGCAGCCGCTTGCGACCACCCTCGAGCTTCACCGCACCCGCGCCGGCTCGCACGAGAGCGGCGGCGTTGCGCACGGTGTCATCGATCGAGACGTGGTAGCTGAGCCACGGCAGATCGCCGACCACGAGCGCATTCGGCTTGGTGCGCGCGACCGCGCCCACGTGGTGCGCCATGTCCTGGGTCGTCACCTGGAGCGTGTCGTCGTAACCGAGCACCACCATCGCCAGCGTGTCGCCGACGAGGATCATGTCGACGCCGGCACCGTCGACGATGCGCGCGGTCGGCGCGTCGTACGCCGTGACCATGACGAGCGGCGTGCCGCTCCCCTTGCTCGCGCCGACGTCGGGCGCGGTCACGTGACCCGGCACAACTGCCTTCGAAACACGAATTTCGGTCATCTCGTGACCTCCGTCGTCCAGGGCACCCACGGCTCCCGGCGACGAGACTCACAATAACCCCTGCGCCGAGCCCGGCGCCCGTTGCGGACGTCACCCGGCGTAGCGGCGCCCGTGGAGCTCGTGGCGCTGGAGGTGGTTCCAGCGGCAATCAAGGCAGACCTCGACGATGTACCGGGAGAACTCCTCGTGGGTGGCCTCGAGCTTGGTCAGCTCCTGGGGCGTCGAGATGCAGCGCCCGTTGGCCTGGCGGAGCGCGTTGCCGTAGACGTAGGAGACGATGCGCAGGCTGGCGTTGCCACACACGGGGCAGTCACCGTCCTCGACCTCACCGACGTGGCGCCCTGCCCGCAGCAGCTCGGGATGGGCGTCACAGACGTCGGTGCGTTCGCGCCGACCCGCGCGCAGGTCGCGGAGGACGGCCCGGCGGGCCAGCGCATAGTCGACGTGACGGCGCACGGCGCGGAGTGTAGGGCCAAGCACTGCCGATCGTGCACGGGTCCCGACTTGACGGGCAGACGCCGGTGCGGCCATAATTGCGGAGCGATATATCGCCTCGCTATATGTGGTCGCTATATGTGGTCGCTATATGTGGTCGCTATATCCAGGCGCCATATCCAGGCGCCATATCCAGACCGAACGCCCAGGAGTGATCCCGATGCTCGAGCTCGCCGTTCTCGGCCTCCTCAAGGAGCAGCCGCTGCACGGATACGAGCTGAAGAAGCGCCTGGGCGAGACCCTGGGCTTCCTCTGGGGAGTCTCGTACGGGTCGCTCTACCCCGCGCTTCGGCGCCTCGAGCGCGACGGCGCCATCGAGATCGTCGAGCCCACTGCGCCCACCAAGGCGCCGATCACCGCCACCGGCTCGGTCACCGGCGACCTGGCCTCGGCGCGGATCCGCTCGGTCGCCGACCGCCTGGCCTCGGGCAGCCGCCGCACGCGCAAGGCGTACCGCATCACCGAGCGCGGCGACGCCGTCCTGCTGGAGCTGCTGCTCGCCGACGACGCGCGCGCGGATGACGAGCGGACCTTCGGGCTCAAGCTCGCCTTCTGCCGCCATCTCCCCCAGGAGGCCCGCCTCCAGCTGCTCGAGCGCCGCCGCGTGCTGCTGCTCGAGCGCCTCGACCGTTCCCGACGCCCCGGCCGCACCTCGGTCGGCGCCACCGACGATCGCTACACCCGCTCGCTCCGCGAGCACCGCGCGCGCTCGACCCAGCGCGACCTCGAGTGGATCGAGGAGCTCATCGTGCTCGAACGAGCCGACGAGTCCCCCGCACCCGTGGAAGCGCAGTCCCCAGCGACCGAACCTGTCGTTCAAGAAGGAGCCACCACATGACTGCCCAAGCTCAGAGCGGCCAGACCCCGAGCTCTCGCAAGGTCCGCGTCGCCATCGCCGGTGTGGGGAACTGCGCCAGCAGCCTCGTGCAGGGCGTCGAGTACTACCGCGAGGCCGACCCGAGCGAGGACGTCCCCGGCCTGATGCACGTCGAGCTCGGCGGCTACCACGTCGGCGACGTGGAGTTCGTGGCCGCATTCGACGTCGACGCAGCCAAGGTCGGACTCGACCTCGGCAAGGCGATCCACGCCGGCCCGAACAACACGATCAAGTTCGCCGAGGTCGGCGAGCTCGGCATCCAGGTGCAGCGCGGCCCGACGTTCGACGGTCTGGGCGAGTTCTACACCGAGATGGTCGAGGAATCCCCAGCCGAGCCGGTCGACGTGGCCCAGGTGCTGCGCGACACCAGGGCCGACGCGCTCGTGAGCTACCTCCCTGTCGGCTCCGAGGACGCGCAGCGCTCCTACGCGCAGGCGTGCCTCGACGCGGGCGTCGGCTTCGTCAACGCCATCCCGGTGTTCATCGCCAGCGACCCGACATGGGCGAAGAAGTTCGAGGACGCGGGCGTCCCGATCGTCGGAGACGACATCAAGAGCCAGGTCGGCGCCACGATCGTGCACCGAATCCTCACCCGTCTCTTCGAGGACCGCGGCGTCGAGCTCGACCGCACGTACCAGCTCAACTTCGGCGGCAACATGGACTTCAAGAACATGCTGGAGCGCAAGCGGCTCAAGTCGAAGAAGATCTCCAAGACCCAGTCTGTGACCAGTCAGATGGACCGCGCGGTCGAGGCCGACAACGTGCACATCGGCCCGTCGGACCACGTCCCGTGGCTGGACGACCGCAAGTGGGCCTACATCCGCCTCGAGGGCCGCAACTTCGGTGACGTGCCCCTGAACGTGGAGCTCAAGCTCGAGGTGTGGGACTCGCCCAACTCGGCCGGCGTCATCATCGACGCGGTCCGCTGCGCCAAGGTCGCCAAGGACCGCGGCATCGGCGGCCCGCTCCTCGGCCCGTCCGCCTACTTCATGAAGTCGCCTCCGGTGCAGTACACCGACGAAGAGGCGCGCGAGATGGTGGAGGCCTTCTCCCGGGGCGAGTAGCTCCCCCGAGCAGGTGACGCTCGGGTGTCGTCCTGACCCCAGAGCGTCACTGCTCAACTCGAGACGGGTTCGATCCCCCGTTCGCGGGCCCACACGGCGAGGCGCTCGTAGGCCTCGGGTTCGGAGATCGGGCCCTCGTCGAGTCGGGCCTCGAGCAGGAAGTCGAGCGCCTCGCCGATCACCCGGCCGGGCTCGACACCGAGGAACTCCATCACCTGACGCCCGTCGAGCGGCGGCTTGATCGCGTCGAGCTCCTCCTGCTCCCGCAGCACGGCGATGCGAGCCTCGAGATCGTCCATCCGACGAGCGAGCGCGGCTGCCTTGCGCTGGTTGCGCGTCGTGCAATCGGCCCGTTGGAGCTCGTTCAGCTCCTCGAGCAGCGGGCCGGCGTCGCGCACGTACCGACGCACCGCCCTGTCGGTCCAGCCCATCGCGTACGTGTGGATGCGCAGGTGCAGGTACACGAGCTTCGACACGTCGTCGACTTCGTGGTTCGGGAACTTCAGCGCGCGCATCCGCTCCTCGGTCATGCGCGCGCCGACGACCTCGTGATGATGGAAGCTCACGCCCCCCGACGCGAAGGAACGGGTCTTCGGCTTGCCGACGTCGTGGAAGAGCGCGGCGAGGCGGACCCTCTTGTCGCGACTCTTCACGTTGCTCACCACGGCGATCGTGTGCGCGAGGACGTCCTTGTGCGAGTGGATCGGGTCCTGCTCGAGGCGCATCGCGTTCAGCTCCGGCAGGAACTCGTCCGCGAGCCCCGTCTCGCAGAGCATCCAGAGGCCGGCGCTGGGGTCGTCGACGAGGAGGAGGCGCACCAGCTCGTCGCGCACGCGCTCGACGCTCACGATCTCGAGTCGGTGACGCATCGCCCGGATCGCAGCGAGGAGCTCGGGTTCGGGTGCGAGACCCAGGCCGGCGATGAACCGCGCCGCGCGCAGCATCCGCAGCGGGTCATCGGCGAACGACAGCTCGGGCGCCTGGGGTGTGCGCAGGCGCCCGGCAGCCAGGTCGTCGGCACCACGGAAGGGGTCCACGAGGCGCGGCTCGGGGTACGCCAGCGCCATCGCGTTGACGGTGAAGTCGCGCCGGCCGAGGTCGTCGTCGATCGCGTCGGCGAAGGACACCTCGGGCTTGCGGCTCTCGGGGCGGTAGACATCGCCCCGGAAGGTGGTGATCTCCAGGCGCCTGCCGTCCTTCTCGCACCCGACCGTCCCGAAGCGCCGTCCCTGCAGCCACACGGAATCGGCCCAGCCCCGAACCGCCGCCTCGATCGCGTCGGGGCGGGCGTCGGTGGTGAGATCGATGTCGTTGGTGTCGTCGACTCGGTCGAGCACGAGATCGCGGACGGTGCCGCCGACGAGGTAGCACTCGTGCCCGGCAGCCGCCAGCCGTTCGGCGAGCTCGCGCGGCGGGGCGCCGGCTTCGTAGAACGCCTTGGCGCGCTCGGGCAACGTCATCGGGTCCATTGTCGCCGCTGGGAGGGCGGGAAGCAGGCTAGAAACCGCGGTGTTACCTTCCCGAGAGGGCGCGGGATCACGCCCGAGGGAGTACGGCCGAGGGAGGCCAGGTGGACGCCGGAGACTGGGTCTGGATCTGGCTCGGTGTCGCCGTGGCGTTCGCCATCCTCGAGCTCGTCACACCCTTCTTCTTCTTCATGATCTCGTTCGCGGTCGGAGCGGCCCTGGCTGCGCTCGCCGCGCTGCTCGACACGGGGCTGGGCGCCCAGTGGGCGCTCTTCCTGGTGGGCAGCGGAGTCGCGCTCGCGGTCCTCGTCCCGGTCGGGCGCCGCCTCGCGCACGCGGAGCCCGAAGGCGACGAGACGCCCGAGGGCGCCGCCCGCTGGGTCGGCCGTGTGGCCATCGTCCTCGAGGCGATCCCCGCGGGTCCGCATGCGACCGGACTCGTCCGGCTCGAGCGCGGCAAGTGGCGCGCGGAGACCGACGGTGAGGCCGGCATCCCCGTCGACGCCGAGGTCGAGGTGATCGCGGTCCGCGGCACCCGCCTCGTCGTCGCGCCCCCAGACCCGAGGCAGCCGGACCCGATGCAGCCGGACCCGAGGAGGGATCCATGATCGCGATCATCGTGCTGGCAGCGGTTGCGCTGCTGCTGTTCGTAGCGGCGCTCAAGTCCTTCCGGATCGTCCGTCCCTACCAGCGGGGGCTGATCGAGCGGCTCGGCAAGTACCACGCGACCGCCAACCCGGGGCTCCGCATCATCATGCCCCTGGTCGACCGGCTCATCCTCGTCGACATGCGCGAGCAGGTGGTCGAGGTCCCGGCGCAGGAGGTCATCACCTCGGACAACGTCGTCGTCACCGTCTATGCCGTCGTGTACCACGAGACCACGGACGCGCAGCGCAGGATCTACAACATCGCCAACTTCGAGCTCGCGGTCAGCAAGCTCGCCCAGACGAACCTGCGCAACCTGATCGGCGATCTCGACCTCGACGACGCGCTCACCTCGAGCGTGAAGATCAACACGCACCTGCGCGACATCCTCGACGACGCCACCGACAGCTGGGGGGCGCGGGTGGTGCGCGTCGAGATCCAGCGCATCGACCCTCCACCCGACGTCGTGGCCTCGATGCACCATCAGATGCAGTCGGAACGCACTCGCCGTGCCGTCGTCACCGAGGCGCTCGGGGTCCGCGAGGCCGCCGTCACCCGGGCCGAGGGCGAGAAGCAAGCCGCGATCCTTTCCGCGGAGGGGAGGGCGCAGGCGATGGAGCGCGTGGCCGATGCCGAGAGGTACCGCCAGCTCACCGTGGCCGAGGGTGAGGCACAGGCGATCCGCTCGGTGTTCGGCGCGATCCACGACGGCAACCCGACGCACGATGTCCTGGCGCTCAAGTACCTCGAGGCCCTGACGCGCGTCGCCGACGGTCACGCCACGAAGATCTTCCTCCCGACCGAGATGGCGGGTCTGTTCGGGGCGGTCGGCGGGCTGGCCGAGCTGCTGCGCGCCGATGCGCCCGACGGCGAGCGCTCGAGCGGCGACGGGCGCATCGACGGGCACATCGACGGCCCCGACGCGACGAGCGCAGCCGGCGCCTCGTAACCGCGCGGGCTCCCCGATCGCGACCGCCTACCCCACCGAGACCGGAGGTCCCTCGGGCCACGGTTGGGCCGGCATCGGTTCGGCCGGCATCGGTTGGGCCGGCATCGGTTGGGCGGCGCGCTCGCGATCGGCCTCGTCGATCATCACCGAGAGGCCCGGTTCGTAGGTCGCGCTCGCGAGTGCGTCCTCACGGGTTACGAGACCGCGGCCGTAGAGGTTGGCGAGACCCTGGTCGAACGTCTGCATGCCCCAGAACTCGCCGGCGGCGATGAGCGGGTCGAGGCGCGTCGCTCCGTCGGAGTCACCGACGGCTTCGGTGACCGGTCCGTTGGCGATGAGCACCTCGAGGGCAGGGACCCGCCCGCGGCCCCCGGCGCGCGGCACCAACCGCTGGCAGAGGACGCCGCGCAGCGTCCGCGCGACCAGGGCACGCACGGGCGCGCGCTGCGCCGGCGAGAAGCGCTCGATCAGGCGGGTGACCGCGTCCGCCGCGCCGACCGCCTGCGTCGCCGCGAGCACGAGCCGCCCCCCGTCCGCGATCTCCAACGCCGCGAGCACGGTGTCCGCGTCGGGCAGGTCCGCCACGACGACGACGTCGGGGTCCTGGTGCGCGGCGCCGATCAACGCGCTGAGGAAGCCGGTCGTGTCGGTCCCGACCTCGCGTTGGTCCACGACCGAGCGCTTGTCGGCATGGAGCACCTCGATGGGCTGCTCGATCGTGACGACGTGGGCGGGACGGTGCTCGTTGACGTGATCGACCATCGCGGCCAGCGTCGACGTGCGCCCCGAGCCGGCGAGACCGGTGACGAGCACCAGACCCGACGGCGCCGCGGCCAGCTCGGCCGCCACCGGGGGACGGCCGAGCGCGTCGAGCGTCGGGACGCCCGGCACGACGCGGCGCAGCACCAGTCCGATCCACCCCCGCTGGCGGAAGGCGCTCACGCGGAAGCGACCAAGTCCCTGCACGGCGTGCACCCCGTCGACCTCGGCGCCACCGTCGAGGCGGATCGCGGCATGGCCCAGGAGGTGCCGGACCGCCTGCTCGGTATCGGCGGGTTCGACAACATCGAGCGGCGCCTCGCGCAGCGCGCCGTCGACCCGCAGCCGTGGGCGTACTCCGACCTTGACGTGGACGTCGGACGCCCGCTGCTCCACGGCGAGTCGCAGCAGCTGGTCGAGATCGAGCATCCCTCACGTATCGGCCCCGAACACCGGGCGCTTGACCGCTCGGGGTGCGCCCCCCTCCCCCGGGGGGAGTGCTGCAGCAGGCCGATCAGCGCTCGTAGGGCGCTTCGGACCAACGGAGGCGCGCCGCGTCGACCACGTGCTCCCCGGGGCCCTTCGAGGTCTGGGGCTCTGCCGGGTCGCCGGGCTCGCCGAGGAGCACGGGCAGGGTCGCGGCGACGCAGTCGCGGAGCGCGTCGAGGTCATAGCCGCCTTCGAGGAAGACGACGACACGTCCTGGCGCCGGGGCCAGCGCCGCGGACCGGGCGGCGAGGGCGGCATAGTCGCCGCTCGAGAGCGCGAGCCCGGTGAGCGGATCGGCTCGGTGGGCATCGAAACCGGCCGAGATCAGCACCCAGCCGGGCGCGAACCGCTCGACGAGCGGGTCGATGACCTCATCGAACGCCCTGAGGTAGACGTCGCCCGTCGCGCCGGCCGGGAGCGGGAAGTTGCAGGTGGCGCCGCCGGCGTCGGGCCCGCCGGTCTGGTCGAGCCGGCCCGTCCCCGGGTAGAGCGGCCACTCGTGCAGCGAGACGTAGAGCACGTTCGGGTCGTTCCAGAAGATGTCCTGGGTGCCGTTGCCGTGGTGGGCGTCGTAGTCCACGACGACGACACGCTCGCCCCGCGCGACGAGCGCGGCCGCCGTCACCGCGACGTTGTTGAGGAGGCAGAAGCCCATCGGCACTCGTCCGGTCGCGTGATGACCCGGGGGTCGGATGCCGAGGAACGCCGCGTCGGCCTCGCCCCGGCCCAGCGCGTCGATCGCCGCCAACCCGGCACCGGCGGCGCGTTGGGCCACCACCCAGGATTCGGCCGACATCACGGTGTCCGGGTCGAGCGCTCCGCCACCGCGCGCCGCGACCTGGGCCAGACGGTCGACGAGCGCGGGATCATGCACCCGGATCAGCTCGTCGCGAGTCGCGTCGCGGGCGGGCAGCTGGTGGAACGCGTCGCTGACGCCGGCGCGGCGCATCCCGTCGGCGACCGCCCCGAGCCGTGCGACGCGTTCGGGATGGCCCGGCCCGGGATCATGAGCCTCGTAGCTCTCTGTCCCCGCCACGAGCAGCACGCCCCGGAGGGTACCGCCGGGCCCCGGTGCGGGCGCCCAGGCCGCACGAGGCCTCGGCGGGTACGCTCGATCGCCGTGGCCGAGCGCATGACCGGGGGCCGACCCGCGCACCCCGCGAACGCGCCGGCGTTGCCCCAACAGTCCTTCGGGTGGGCGCGCGCGGCCCCGTGGCGCGGCCACGCCGACATCGCCCATCTCGTGCTCGGCGAACGCGTCCCTTCCGACCCGTCGGTCATCGATTCCTGCCTGAACGCGCTGCGTCGCTCCGGCTACACGACCGTCGTGACGACCGCGATGCCCCCCGGCGATGCCCTGCCGTTCGTCGATGCCGGATTCGAGATGCGCGAACGGCTCCATCTGCTCGAGCACGACCTGGTCACGCTCCCCCGGGCACGTCCGAACCCGCCACGACTACGCCGCGCGTGGCGAACCGACCGAGCGCCGGTGCTCGCGCTCGACCACCTCGCGTTCGATGAGTTCTGGCGGCTCGAGGACCTCGGCCTTCGCGAGGCGCTCCAGGCAACCCCGGCCGTCCGCTTCCGGGTCGGCGTACCGGCCCGACCTCCCGCCGGCAACGCTCCCGACCGCGAGCGATTCGAGGCCGCGGCCTACGCCATCACCGGGCGTGCCGGGCGCCAGGGATACCTCCAACGCATCGCCGTGCACCCCGACGACCGTCGCCAGGGTTGGGGCCAGGCACTCGTGCTCGACGCCCTGCGGTGGCTCCGCCGTCACGACGTTCGTCGCGCCCTGGTGAACACCCAGTGGAAGAACACGGGCGCGATGGCGCTGTACGAATCGTGCGGCTTCCACCGGCTCCCGGTCGGGCTCTGCGTCCTCGACCGGAACCTGTGAGACGCGCTGCGGCGCTCGCGGCGGTGTTGGTCGCGCTCACCACGCCGACGGCTCGATCGGCGGTCGCTGCGGTTCCCGAGGCCGCGGCAGAGCCCGCGATCACCCTCGCCGCGCAGGACGCGTGGGACGCGGCCGGCACCGAGCTGCACCTCCAGCTCAACGTCCCGGTGGCGCTTGCCGTCCCCGACGCGTCGATCAGCCTCGTCGCGTACCAACCGGTCGCGTCGCGGGCCGCGTTCGACCGCGTCACCGCAGGTACTGCCCCGGGCTCGGTGCTCGATCAGGTCGTGATCCCGTTGAGCTCCCTCTCGACCGACGCGGCGGGGACGCGCACGCTGACCGTAGGACTCGAGCCGGCAGGAGGGGCCCGGGACCCGGCTCGCCTGTCGCTGCGCAAGGCCGGGGTCTACCCCGTGACGGTCGACCTGCGCGA
The DNA here is from genome assembly GCA_022865365.1 of Acidimicrobiia bacterium. Classification (GTDB taxonomy): domain Bacteria; phylum Actinomycetota; class Acidimicrobiia; order IMCC26256; family PALSA-555; genus JALHSW01. Next base: position 12,196 of record JALHSW010000361.1, read on the forward strand.
CGCCGATGAGCGCAGCCTCTCGAGCTTCACCACGATGGCCGTCGTCGCCGCCGCCGGTCCCGACGGCAGCGCGCTGCCGCTCCCCGCACGACTCGGGGTCGCGTGGGTCTGGCCGCTCATGACGGGGCCCTCGACGCTTCCCGACGGGTCCAAGGATCCCGCGGTCACCGCCGAGCTCCGTCCGGGCGGTCGTCTCGGTCGCCAGGCCGCTGCGCTCACTCGCGCCGGCGACGTTCCGCTCACCCTGACCCCGGGTCCCGAGACGCTCGAGGCCTGGGTGAACCAGGGCCACGACAATGCCGCGATCGGGCGCGGCGCTGCCGCGGTGCTCGACGTGGCGGGTCGCGCGCAGGTCGTGTCGGGCACGTATGTGCCCACCGATCTCCCGTCGCTGCTCGCCGCCGGTTTGACCAATGCGGTCGACGGGCAGCTCGTGCGGGGCGATGAGACGCTCGGTCGACTCCTCGGGACCCGCACCGATCCACGTACCGCACTCGCGCGTCCGATCGACGGGGCATCGCTCGCTCGTCTGCGCGCCGGTGGTGTCGACCGACTGATCGTCGACGACTCGAGCATCGCGGCGGCGAGCGCACGCACCACCCTGACCCGACCGTTCCTGCTCCAGCCGCCGCCCGCGCTCGTCACCAGCGGTCCGGTCACCGCGGTCGCGAACGACACGGGCATCGCGCAGCTCCTCGGGGGTGACGGGGCGCCCGCGCTGCGTGCGCAGCTCGCGCTCGCCGCACTGTCGGTCGTGGCCGAGGCGCAGCCCGACGCGGTGCGGGCCACCGTGGTCGCCAACCCGGCGGACCTCGACGCTCCGGCGTCGTTGCTCGACGCGGTGCTCACCGGACTCCGCGGCCATCCCTGGCTCCAACCGCAGACGGTCGACGACGTGTTCGAGAACGTCCCGCCCGAGTCGACCCGGAATGCGGTCAGGCGGGAGCTCGCCCCCTACCCGCCGCCCGCGCCACCCATCGGCGCAGTCGAGTACGGCGCCGCGCAGGAGCGCCTGACCGCCTTCCGCTCGCTCGCCGGGGTCGACAACCCGATCGCGCTGGCCGGCGACCGGTCGCTGCTTCTCTCCGAGTCGGCGACGTTCACCGGTCCCGAGGGCCAGCTGCGGGCCGAGGCAACGATCGGGAGCATCGCCGTCAGCATCGATCGGTTCCTTGCCCGGGTCCACGTGCCCCGTCCGAGCACCATCACGCTCACCTCGCGATCGGGCGAGATCCCGCTCACGTTCCGGAACGACACCGGCCAACGCATCAAGGTGGTGATCGAGCTCGCCAGCCCCAAGCTGGCCTTCCCGCAGGGCTCGAGCCGCCTGGTCACCCTGGACCCCAAGAGCACCACCGTGCGGTTCGCGGTCGAGTCCCGGACCTCCGGGACCTTCCCGCTGCGGCTCAGCGTGCGTTCGCCCGATGGCGCACTCCCCGTCGCCGACACGCAGTTCCGTGTCCGGTCGACCGCCGTGAGCGCGGTCGGCCTCGTCCTCATGGGCGGCGCCGCAGTGTTCCTCGCGCTCTGGTGGGCGATCCACATCCGACGATCGCGCCGGGCGCGCCGGGCGCGCCGCGCAGAGGTCGCGGTCGCGTGAGCACCGGCTCTCGTGCCGCACGTCATCGACGACACGACACCAAGACGCTCCTGCAGTCGAGTGCGGTCGTCGGCGTCGGCACCGCCCTCTCTCGGCTGACCGGCTTCCTCCGCGTCGCCGCGATCGCGTACGCGCTTGGTGTCACCACTGTCGCGGGCGTCTACTCGTACGCGAACGAGACGCCGAACATCGTCTACGAGCTGCTCCTCGGCGGTGTGCTCACCGCGACCCTGGTCCCGCAGTTCGTCAAGCATCTCCAGGCGAGGGATCCGGATGCGAGCAGTGCTGTCGTCACCGTCGCGATGCTCGCGCTCGTCGTCGTCACCGCGCTCGGCGTGCTGCTCGCGCCGTACATCGTCGACATCTACACGCTGCGGGTCAGCGGACCGGGCCGAGCCGAGCAGCAGGAGCTGGCCACCAAGCTCCTCCGCCTGTTCATGCCCCAGATGCTCTTCTACGGCTTCGTCGCACTCGCCACCGCGCTCCTTCACGCGCGACGACGGTTCGCGGCGGCAGCCTTCGCTCCGATCCTGAACAACGCCGTGGTGATCGCCCTGTTCCTGGCGCTCCCCCAAATCGTCGACGGCCCGCTCACCGTGCGACGGATCAACACCGACAGCGGGCTCGTGCTGCTGCTCGGCCTCGGAACGACCGCCGGAATCGCGGCGATTGCCCTCGCCCTCGTCCCTGCCCTCTGGGGCGCGCGGGTGCGGCTCCGCTTCCTCCCGTCGCTCCACCACGCCGCGGTCCGGGTGGTCTTCCGGCTCTCGGGCTGGACCATGGGCTATGTGATCGCGAACCAGATCGCGCTCTGGGTCGTGCTCGTCCTCGCCAACGGTGAGCGAGGTGGCGCGTTCGCGTACCTCAGCGCATTCGCGTTCTTCCAGCTCCCGTACGGGCTGTTCTCGGTGTCGGTGATGACCGCGGTCGCGCCGGAGCTCGCGGCGGCCGGCGGACGCGGCGACGCACCCGCGCTCCGGCACCGATTCGCGCGCGCGCTGCGGCTCACGCTCACCGTGATCGTGCCGGCCGCCGCGATCTACGTCGCGCTCGCGCGTCCGATCGTCGTCGCGCTCCTCCAGCGCGGTGCGTTCTCGGCCGGCGACGCGGTGCTCGTCAGCGACACCCTCGTGGGCTTCGCGCTCGGTCTCCCGTTCTTCTCCACCTACCTGTTCGCGCTTCGCGCGTTCTACTCCCTCTCCGACACCCGGACCCCGTTCCTTCTCAACTGTCTGGAGAACGCGTTGAACATCGGACTGGCAGTGGTGCTCTTCGACCGGTTCGGCATCGTCGGACTCGCGTTCGCGTACTCCGGCGCCTATGCGGTCGCCGCGATCGTGACGCTCGCCGTGCTCTCGCGCCGGCTCGGTGGCCTCCAGGGGCGGGGCATCGGGACCTCGGCGCTCCGGGTCCTCGTGGTCAGCGGCGCAGCCGCAGGCGTGGCCTGGGTCGTCGGGGACGCCATCGGCTGGAGCGACCCCGGTACCGCGATCGTGGCGGTCGTCCTCGGGCTCACCGCCGCGATCATCGTGACCGGCGGCGGCCTCTGGCTCCTGCGCGTCGAGGAGTTCCGAGAGCTCATGGCGCTCGTCCGGCTCCGGCGCCGGGCGGCGAGTCCGACGTCGTGACACCATGAAGGCCGGGGGCGACCGGGGTCGGCCCGGTCCGGAGGAGGAACCGTGGGAGTACGAGTCGTCACCGACAGCGCGTGCGACCTGCCCCAAGAGCTCATCGACGCACTCGGCATCGCGGTCGTCCCACTCACGATCCGCTTCGGCGCCGAGGAGTTCGTCGACCGTGAGGAGCTGAGCGCCGACGCGTTCTGGGACCGGCTCCGCTCGTCCGATGCGCTCCCGGAGACCTCGGCGCCGTCGGCCGGCGCGTTCGAGGCCCGCTTTCGGGACCTGATCGGGCGGGGCGCCACCGGCATCGTCTGCATCAGCCTCTCGTCACGCCTCTCGGCGACGATGCAGGCCGCACAGGTCGCCGCCGCGTCCATCGGCGGCGAGTGCCCCGTGCAGGTCATCGATTCGCTCACGTGTTCCATGGGTCTCGGGGCCCTGTGCCTCACCGCGGCGCGCCGAGCCGCCGACGGCGACCCGCTCGACCGGATCGTCGACGAGGTCATCGGTCGACGGGACCGCACCCGACTCTTCGGCGCGCTCGACACCCTCGAGTTCCTCAAGAAGGGCGGTCGGGTCGGCAACGCCCGCGCGCTGCTCGGTTCGATGCTCTCGATCAAGCCCGTCGTCGAGGTCCGCGACGGTGTGGTCGAAGAGGCAGGCAAGGTCCGCACGCGGTCGAAGTCGCTGAAGGTGCTGGTCGACAAGGTCGCCGCCCAGCCCATCGACTCGCTCGCGGTGCTCCACGGCCAGGCCGACGACCTCGACGAGCTCCTGGACCTGCTCAACCCCATCAAGCCTCGTGACGAGATCGTCACCGGCGTGGTCGGGTCCGTCATCGGCACCCATGCCGGGCCGGGCGTCATCGGAGTCACCTTCCAGATCCGGGCATAGGGGCTGGTGTCGAACCCGGCCGCACCCGGCCGCACCCTCGGCGGCCGGTACCGCCTCCAGTCCCTGCTGGCGCGGGGCGGCATGGCCAGTGTGTGGCTCGGCGACGACACGTTGCTCGCGCGACCGGTCGCCGTGAAGACCCTGCACCCCGAGCTCGCGGTGGACGCCGACACCCGGACCCGATTCCGGAACGAGGCAGTGGCGGTGGCCAGCCTCGCCCACCCCGACATCGTCGCGACGTACGACACCGGAGAGGACGACGGGGTCGCGTACCTCGTCATGGAGCTGGTCGAAGGTCCGAACCTGCGGCGTCTGCTCGACGAGCGCGGTGCCCTCCCCGTCGCCGAGGCGCTCCGGATCGCGCGGGGCGTCACGGCGGCCCTCGCCCACGCGCACCGCAATGGGATCGTCCATCGCGACATCAAGCCCGCGAACGTGCTCGTCCCGCCCCACGCCCCCGTGAAGGTGACCGACTTCGGCATCGCCAAGGCCGGCGACGGCCAGGACCTCACGCGCACCGGAACCGTCCTGGGCACGGCGCGCTACCTCTCCCCCGAGCAGCTCTCGGGCGACCCCGTCGACGCCCGGGCCGACCTGTATGGAGTCGGGCTCCTCCTGCACGAGATGCTGGCGGGCCGGGCACCGTTCACCGGCGACTCCGAGACCAGTGCCGCGCTCGCTCGCCTCACAACGGCGCCCCCGCCGCTGCGATCGTTGCGTCCCGACATCCCGCCCCGGCTCGAGGCGATCACGCTGCGCTGCCTCGCACTCGACCCTGCCGATCGCTACCCGGACGCCGCGGCGCTCGGCGAGGACCTTGCCACGATCGCAGGTGGCGCCGACCTCCACCTCGCGTCGCCGGGCGTCGACCGGACGCGGCGCGCGACACCCGCGCCGCCCACCCCGAGGCAATCCACTGCTCCGGTCGCCCCGGGTCCCGCTCCCTCCCGTTCGGCCCCCGCCCGACCGGCGCCCGCCCGGCGCGCCTCCCAACGCCGCGCTCCGGCCTGGCCCTGGGCGCTCCTGGGCATCTTCCTCCTGCTCGCGGGCGCAGCAGGCGGCTACCTGATCGTGCGCCAGCTCGAGAGCACGGCCGGCAACGGCGGGGGCTCGGGCGGCGCGACGGGCTCCCCACAGGTGACCGGCGCCGCCGACTTCGACCCCGAAGGAGGCGACGGCGAGAACCCAGGCCAGGCCGACCGCGCGACCGATGGCGACGCATCGAGCGCCTGGTCGACCGAGAGCTACCGCAGCCCGAACTTCGGCGGTGGCAAGTCGGGCGTCGGGCTGCGACTCGAGCTCGCCGGCGACGCGGATGTGTCGAACGTCGAGGTCGACACCGACCTCACCGGTTGGAGCGCACAGATCTACGTCGCCGAGAGTCCGGGCGACGCCCTGGCCGATTGGGGCCAACCCGTCGCGTCGGCAGAGGATCTCGGCAAGACCGCTCGCTTCGAGATCGATCCCGCGGCTCGGGGGAACGCCGTGCTCGTCTGGCTCACCCGACTGCCGTCCACCGGTCGACTCGCGATCGCCGAGGTGCGGGTTGCCTGACCCGGTTCGGATGGCTGACCCGGTGCGGGATGGCTGACCCGGTGAACGCCGGCGATGACGCGGCGATCGCCGCCGCCGCCGCCGCCGGCGATCGCCAGGCGCTCGAGACGCTCCTGGATCGATATGCCGACCGCGTCCACGCGATCTGCCGGCGGATCGTCGCGCACCCCGAGGACGCGCTCGACGCGACCCAGGAAGCGCTGATCGCCATCGCTCGGGGCATCGCGAGCTTCGACGGACGCTCGGCGTTCACGACCTGGCTCTACCGCGTCGCCACCAATGCCGCGCTCGACGAGCTGCGCCGCCGATCCCGGCGCCCCGTGCCGCTGGACGTGCCGTACGACATGGCGACCCCCAGCGGGGAGGGCGCCGTCGACGCTCGACTCGACGTCGATCGGGCGCTGGCCGACGTCCCCGAGGAGTTCCGGACCGCAGTCGTGCTCCGCGACCTCGCCGATCTCGACTACTCCGAGATCGCCGCGGTGCTCGAGGTTCCCGTCGGCACGGTGAAGTCACGGATCGCGCGCGGCCGCGAGGCCCTCAGGGGCGCGCTCGGGAACCAGGACGCCTCCTCGGAACGTCGAACGGGCAGATCATGAACGACGACCTGAACCCCGACGACCCGACCCCCGACGACCTGGAGCTCGCTGCAGTGCTCGCGGTCGCTCCCCTCGACGACCTGACCCGACGCCTCCTCGTGCGCACCGCGCTCGCCAGGCGGTTCCGCGCCACTCGCCCGGTCGGGCGCCTCGCGGCCGCGTCGGGGATCGCGGCGGCCCTGGTGATCGGCGTGTTGATCGGGACCCTCGTCGTGACCCGTCCGGATGACCCCGGACCCACCACCGCTGCACGCGCGCCGACGAGCTCGCCCGCCCCGAGCTCGCCCGCCCCGAGTGCGGCTCCGGACGCCGGTGCACCCGCCCTCGTGCCGACGTCGGTGACTCCACTCGGCTACCTCGGCGTGCTCGACTCGGGCGAAGCGCTGCGCCCGGCGATCGCCGCGCGACTCGAAGCGGGCGGCGACGCGTCGACGACGTCAGAGTCCGCCGACGTGTGCGTCGCACGCGGCCCTGACGCGGCGGGGCTCGCCGTGATCAGCGCGGTCGGGACCGCGACCCTCGACACGGGCCCGGCCGTCATCCTCGTCGGACCCACGCCCATCGGCGAGAACCTCGCCGTCGTGCTCGACCCGACGAGCTGCGCCGTGCTCGAGACGGTCACGCTCCAGGACTGAGTCGGGCGGGCTCTCGGGCTGATCGACCCGGACCCGGGTACGATCCCCGGCCGTATGGCAGATCTCGATCGGGCCGCGGACTGGCCGACGCAAGCAGCCGACGCGCTGGAGCAGGCCGTCACCCTCGTCCGCGACAAGACGGTCGTTCCGGCGCAGAAGGCCACGAAGGCCGTCGTGTACGGGATCCTCGCCGGGTTCTTCGCCTTCACCGCCGTCGCGTTGCTCATCATCGGCCTGTTCCGCGGGCTCGTGATCCTCACCGGCGAGGTCTGGCTCGCGTATCTGATCTGCGGCGGAATCCTCGTGCTCGCCGGGGCGTTCTGCTGGACGCGCCGGTTCAAGGCACCGGACGACGATCCCGACACCGCCGAGGGGCCCAGATGAATGCAGGCAGACGCGTGACCCGAGATGAGTGAACGGCGCAAGCTCCTGATCGTCGGATCCGGTCCGGCGGGGCTCACCGCGGCCACGTATGCCGCGCGAGCCAACCTCGCCCCGATGGTGATCGAGGGCATCGCGGCCGGTGGTCAGCTCATGCTCACGACCGACGTCGAGAACTACCCCGGCTTCCCCGACGGCATCATGGGGCCCGAGCTCATGGTCAAGATGCGCGAGCAGGCGGCGCGGTTCGGGGCCGAGTTCGTGACCGCCGATGCCGACCGCGTCGACCTCAGCGCCGCGCCCTTCGGTGTGTGGGTCGGTGGCGACGAGCACCGAGCCGACGCGATCGTCATCACCACGGGAGCGTCGGCGCGCATGTTGGGCCTCCCGGCCGAACAGCGCCTCCTCGGTCACGGTGTGTCCACGTGCGCGACCTGCGACGGGTTCTTCTTTCGCGACAAGGCGCTCGCGATCGTCGGCGGTGGCGACTCCGCGATCGAAGAGGCGCTCTTTCTCACGAAGTTCGCGACCAAGGTCACGCTCGTCCACCGGCGTCACGAGCTACGCGCGTCGAAGATCATGCAGGAGCGCGCGTTCGCGAACGACAAGATCGACTTCCTCTGGAACTCGGTGATCACCGACGTGAACGGTGATCAGCAGGTCGAGAGCCTCGATGTCCGCGATGTCGTGACCGACGAGACCTCGAAGCTCGACGTGGGCGGACTGTTCGTGGCGATCGGCCACGACCCGAACACGGCGCTGTTCGCCGGCCAGCTCGACCTCGACGAGAACGGCTACATCGTCACCGAGGCCGACTCGACCCGCTCGTCGATCGAAGGGGTCTTCGCGGCGGGTGACGTCCAGGACCACGTCTACCGCCAAGCGGTCACCGCAGCAGGCAGCGGGTGCATGGCGGCGATCGAGGCCGAGCGTTGGCTCGAGGAACGGGCCCACGCCGCGGCCACCGCCCGCGCCTGAGCTCCCGACCCCGGAATCCCCAGGCCGACCCCGGAATCCCCGGGGCCCGAGATGGGTTCACCACCTCAGTACACTCGCTCCACCGCCCGACCGAGCAAGGTCGGGGAGAAAGGACCCCCCTGTGTCCCAGCACATCCTCACCATCTCCGACGACACCTTCGACGAGACGATCGGTGGCTCCGAAAAGGTCGTCCTCGTCGACTTCTGGGCCGAATGGTGTGGTCCCTGCAAGATGATCGCCCCGGTCCTCGAGGAGCTCGCGGTCGAGCACGGCGACAAGCTCGCCATCGCGAAGCTCAACGTCGACGACAACCCGAACACGGCGATGCGCTTCAACGTGATGAGCATCCCGACCCTCCTGGTATTCAAGCCGGGCGACACGACAGCGGAGGCCAAGCGCCTCGTCGGCGCCAAGGGCAAGGGTCAGCTCCTCCAGGACCTCGCCGAGTTCGTCTGACGCGACCCGCAGGGGTCGCCGTCACTCGGACTGTTCGCCTCGGACCGTCATCGTCATGCCCGCGGTACTCCGCCAGGGAGACCGCGGCGAGTCGGTCCGCGATCTGCACCAGCGCCTCGTCGGAGCCGGCCACGCCGCGGCCGACGACGAGCCGGGCGACTTCGGCGCGGCGACCGGGCAAGCGGTCCGGGCCTTCCAGGAGGCGCGGGGCCTGCGGGTCGACGGGATCGTCGGTCGCCAGACATGGTCTGCGCTCGTCGAGAGTGGCTACTCGCTCGGCGACCGCCTCCTCTACATCCGTCGCCCGATGGTCCGGGGTGATGACGTCGCCGATCTCCAACACCGCCTGAACGCGCTCGGCTTCGACGCCGGTCGTGGGGACGGGATCCTCGGCGACGACACCCGCGCTGCCGTCGTCGAGTTCCAGCGCGCCGTCGGCCTCGCGGGCGATGGCATCTGCGGTGCCACCACCATCGCCGCGCTCGACCGCGTGGGTTCGTTCGCGGCCGGTTCAGCCGCCGGGCTGCGCGAGCGGTTGCGGTCCGGTCCGCCCCTCCTTGCCGGACGCCGGGTGTACGTCGCCGCGACTCCCGGATTCGCCGCGCTCGGTGAGCAGGTCACCCGCGGGCTCCTCGAAGCCGGGGCGACCGCCGTGCTCGACGCATCGGGCGGCGGCGACTCGTTCGTTGCCGACGAGGCCAACCGGTTCGAGGCCGATCTCCTCCTCGCGCTCCGCTCCGGTGACGCCCCGGCGTGCCGCTGCTCATACTTCGCCTCCGCCCGCTTCCAGTCCGACGTGGGCCGGGCCGTCGCGACGTCGGTGCACGCCGCGCTCGCCTCGGTGCTCCCCACCGAGGCGGCGGTGTGCGGGAAGGCCTACGCGGTCCTGCGGGAGACCCGGATGCCGGCCGTCGTGTGCGAGCTCGTGCCCGACGGCGACGTGGACGCGATGCGAGGGCTCGTGGCCCACTCTGGCGACGCAGCCCGAGCCGTCGTCGCCGGGGTCCAGCGCTCGATCGAGCAGCCCGACGATGCCGGCCCTTGAGCTCCACCTGAGCTCAGGCGACGGAGCTCAGGCACCGGAGCTCAGGCAGTCGTTGCCTGCGCAATGACCTCGGCCTGGGTGATCGCCCGGTAGACACGCTCGAGGTCGTCGAGACCCGCGAAATCGATCGTCATCGTCCCCTTGCCGCCGGCCCCGAGTCGGATCCTGACCCGGGTGTCCAGGTGGTCCCCCAAGAGCTCCTCGAGCTCGGCCAGGCCGGCCGGGCGCATCCGTCCCGGCACCTCGACCGGAGCCGCGCTCTTCGACTCGGCACCGTCGTTGCGCGCTCGAACCGCCTCCTCGACCTGACGAACCGAGAGGTCCTCCTTGACGATGCGCTTGGCCATCGCCTCCTGGAACGCCCGGTCGGGCGTGCCGAGCAGGGCGCGGGCGTGGCCCATCGTGAGCTGCCCCTCACGCAACGTGCGTTGGATCGATGGTGGAAGCTGGAGCAGCCGCAGCGTGTTGGAGATCGCCGCGCGGCTCTTGCCCATGCGCGACGCGACCTGCTCGTGCGTCAGGTGGAAGTCCTCGATCAGCTGCTGGTACGCGCCCGCTTCTTCGAGCGGGTTGAGGTCGTCACGCTGGAGGTTCTCGACGAGGGCCTGTTCGAGGGCCGTGTTGTCGTCGGTCTCGCGCACCAGCGCGGGGATCGTCTGGAGTCCTGCCCGTTGGGCCGCCCTCCACCGCCGCTCCCCCGCGATGAGCTCGAAGCCATCGCCGGCCGGACGCACCAGCACCGGCTGGAGCAGGCCCACCTCGCGGATCGAGTCGGCCAGCGCACCCAGTGCCTGCTCGTCGAACGCGTCGCGCGGCTGGTACGGGTTGGGCCGAATCGTGGTGACCGGGATCTCTCGGTAGCCCGTTCCCGACGGGGCGCGATGCTCCGCGGCCCCCGGGGGGATCAGGGCTCCGAGGCCCCTACCCAGTCCGCCTTGTCGCGCCACGACTCACCTCTTTCGCCAGATCGCGGTAGGCCTTGGCGCCCCGCGAGGTCCCATCGAACACGATGATCGGCTGTCCGTACGACGGGGCTTCCGAGAGGCGCACCGTGCGGGGGACGACGGTCTTGTAGACCTTGGCCCCGAAGTAGTTCCGCACCTCTTCTTCCACCTGATCCGCGAGCTTGGTCCGCGCGTCGTACATCGTGAGCACGATGCCCCGGACGTCGAGGTCGGGGTTCAGGTTCGCCTGCACGAGCCCTACGTTGCGAAGCAACTGGCCCAACCCCTCGAGCGCGTAGTACTCGCACTGGATCGGCACGATGACATCGTCGGCCGCGGCGAGCCCGTTCACGGTGAGCAGCCCGAGCGACGGAGGACAGTCGATCAGGATCACGTCGTATTCGTCGCGGATGGAGTTCACTGCTCTGCGGAGCTTGAGCTCGCGACTGATCTGGGGCACCAGCTCGATCTCGGCGCCGGCCAGGTCAACCGTCGCGGGCGCGACGAAGAGGTTCTTGATCGCGGTCGGCTCGATGCAGTCTTCGAACGCGGCCTCCTGCAGCAGGACGTCGTAGACCGAGCCGCTCACGTCCCGCGGGTTCAGACCGAGGCCCGTCGTCGCGTTTCCCTGGGGGTCGAGATCGATCACCAGGATCCGGAAGCCGAGCTCCGCGAGCGACGCGCCCAGGTTGACCGCGGTCGTCGTCTTGCCGACCCCGCCCTTCTGGTTCGCGATGGCGATGACCCGAGGGAGCTCGAGCGGCGGAGCGGCACCGGGTGCCTGCGCCGGACCCGGCAGCGTCTCGGGATCGAGAATCGGAGTTTCGGGCAGCCCCTCTTCGGACGCGCCCGGACTGACACGAACCTTCGTGGTGGCCACCACCGCCTCCTCTTCGTGAGCCTCCACCTCGAGTTGAGGCTCATGTATACGAGAGGATACGCCAGTCATCGAAATTACACCAGTGTTATTCGTGTGATTTCCCGAGTCGGTCTCTGCGGAGCCGGTCTCCGACGCACGGCCGCGTCGCGTTCGTTTCAGCCTCTTCTTCGCCACCAAGGTGCTCCTCGAACGCGTACGGGGTGGCATCGTGACCGGTCGGTCTCGCGGCGTCAAGTTGTCGGTGGTCACATCTTCGGATCGGGAGCGATCGAGCTCCGCCCCGGTGTCGTTCCCGGTCGAACCTCGGCCGCCTCAGGTTCGGAGATGTTCCACGTGGAACATCCGGCGGCTGGGCGGCTGGGCGTTTCACGTGGAACGTCGGGGCTGGTGCTGCGCCTACCAGAGGGGGCGCTTGGAGGGGATCCCGGAGCGTCTGGGCCAGCGGTCGAGCGGGCCGGCCGGGAACGTCAGGGTGGCGATGGTGGCGCCGGGTCGGCTTGTGACCCTGGGGACGGGTGGGTCGAATCCGAGTTGGGTCAGCCCGCCAGGATCCCAACGGCCCGGGCCGGGGACGGTGGCGCCAGAGGCGCTCGCATCGGGAGGAGCGGGTTCCGCGGTGGGAGGTTCGCTCACGATCAGGCGGGCGCCGGGGCGCAGGAACCCGACGGCACACTCCGCGGTGACGGCAGGCGCGGCGAAGCTCCGGGCCACGACAAGGGAATAGCGGCACCGATGGCCCGGGTCGCGGGCGGCATCCTCCGCCCGGGCGTTCACGACTGCGATGCGATCCCCCCAGCCGAGCTCGGCGACAGCCTGCTCGAGAAAGACGGTACGGCGGTGCTGGGAGTCGAGCAGGGTTCCCGGGGTCTCCGAGAGGGCCTCGGCGAGGACGAGGCCGGGGAGGCCGCCGCCCGACCCCAGATCGAGGAACCGCTCAGGGGTGTCTTGTCCCAGCTCCTGGAGCACCAAGTCCACAAATGCGCTCGCGTGCTCGCGGTGGCGTCGCAACTCCCCGGGGCCGAAGAAGCCGAGGTCCTGCGCTTGGCGCAGGACCTCGTTGAGCGACACGGTGACGCTTCGTGCGATCAGGCCGGGCTGATGACCACCCGCCGGCGCGGGTCTTCACCCTCCGACGTCGTCTCCACGCCCGCCAGATCTGCCACCGCGTCGTGGACGGCCTTGCGATCCGACGCCGACATCGCTTCCAGTGCCCGGCCTTCGCCCGACGCAAGAACCTCCTCGGCGACCCCCATCGCGAACTGTCCGAGCGCAGCCCGTCGCTTGGCCCGGTAGCCGCCGACGTCGACATGGATCCGCGCCCCGCGGCCTTCGGTCTGGCGCTGCACCGCCGTGCGCACCAGCTCCTCGATGGCATGCAGCGTGACCCCCTTCGGGCCGACCAACAGGCCCAGATCGGCGCCGGAGACGTCGACGATGACCGTGTCCTCGTCCTCTCGCCTGGTGGTCACCTCGGCCTCGTAGCCGAACGCCGCCACCAGACCCCGGGTGAAGTCCGCGGCCGCCTCGGCTTGTTCCTCCACCGTCACCATTGTCTCGCTCAACCTGTCCTCCTGTCCGTCTGCTGCGCCGGGCTGTCCGTCTGCTGCGCCGGGCCTGCGGCTGGCAGGTCGGTTCCCGCGGCCGCCCCGACCCCCTCGCCGTCGTGGTCTCGCTCCGGTGCTGCCTGCGGCAGCACCCGGTGTCTCCTCGTCTCCCGCGGTCGACGCAGCCTGCGGCGCGCCGGCCCCGCCGCCGGGGCGCTTGGCGCCACCGCGCCCCGCGCCGCGCCCGGATCGGCTCCCGGCCCCGCGACCCGTTCCGGAGCCGCCCTCCCGGCTCTTCCGGCGACGGCGATCACCACCAGGCTTCTCCCGCGAGATCGGCTTCACCCGAGCCCGGATCCGCGCCTCGCGGCGCCCGA